>DASQCY010000463.1:0-21126 GCA_035634495.1 Allostellaceae bacterium | reverse complement strand
CCGATTGCTAGAAGGAGTGAGCCATGGCTGAGGACGAAGCGCTGTTCCAGAAAGGCATGCCGATCCGGCGCGAGGTGCTGGGGGCGGAGTATGTCGACGCCTCGATGGCGCGGGCGGATGCGTTTATGATGTCGTTCCAGCGAGCGACCACGGCCTGGGCCTGGGGCTGGGCCTGGGGAGACCAGACGCTGGATCGCAAGACGCGCAGCCTGATGAACCTCGCCATGCTGACGGCCTTGAACCGCGCGCCCGAAATCAAGCTGCATGTGAAGGGCGCGCTCAACAACGGCGTCACGGTCGATGAGATCAAGGCGGCGCTGCTGCACGCAACAGCCTATTGCGGGATACCGGCCGGGCTGGACGCGTTCCGAGCCGCGCATGAAGTGCTGGTCAGCGAGGGTGCTCTGGACGCGAAGCCCGGGAGTGCGGGCAGATGACGCAGGCGTCTCGACGGCGCTTTGAGCCTAGCCGGTTTGCGCCACCCTGACGCCGGCAGCGCGGCTCGCTGCGTCATAGTCCGCCACCAACTCGCGGACGCGCGGGATCAGTTCCTCGCCATATTGAACAGCGTCCGGCCGGGGATCGTAGCCTCGGATCAAGAGGCTGGTGGCGCCGAGCTTATAGTACTCGAGCATTGCCTTCGCGACCGTTTCGGGCGTGCCGACGAGCGCCGTCGAGTTCCCTGAGGCACCCGTCGCGACGGCGAGCGACGTCCACAGGCAGGTGTCGTGCACCTCGGCTTCCGCAGCAGCCCGCAAGAGGCGTTTGGAGCCCACGTTCTGGCGCTGCGGCGCCGGAACGCCGCCGCGATTGATCAGCACCCGATCGAGGATCGCCCTGGCCCTCTCCCAGGCTTCGCCCTCGGTTGCCGCCAGGATCGGGCGGGTCGACAGGCTGAAAGTCGGGTTGCGACCGGAGAGCGCCGCCTCCCGGCGCACGCGATCCATGAACCGGGCCGTGGCCTTCAGCGGCTCACCCCACAGCATATAGACATCGACATGCGGCGCCAGCGCCCGGATTGCAGCGTCGGAGCCGCCCCCGCCGTAGATCGGGATGTGCGGCTGCTGTCGGCAGCGGAGTTCCGAGTAGCTCCCGCGGGTCCGGTAGAACTCTCCCTCGTGATCGAACGGCGCCGGCTCGGTCCAGGTCCGGCGCAGCAGGCAGACGTACTCGCTTGAGCGGCGATAGCGGGCCTCATGATCGATCCAGTCGCCGTCTTTCGCCTGATCGGCATCGCTGCCGCCCGAAATGATGTGCACCGCCAGCCGACCATCGCTCAGCTGGTCCAAAGTCGCGAGCTTACGGGCCGCAACCGGCGGGGCCACAAACCCCGGTCGATGCGCCAGCAGGAAGCCCAGCCGCTCGGTCACCGAGGCGGCGTGCGCTGCGACCAGAAACCCGTCGGGCATATCCGAGAAATAGCCGATCAGCACGCGGTCGAATCCGGCCCGCTCGTGAATGTGCGCCGTCTCGGCGATCACTTCGGCAGCGAACTGCGGCCCCGACGGCGGGATCAGCTCCGAGGAGACCCGCGGCGCGATCCAGCCGATCATCTCCACAGGCATAGCAGCGCCTTCTTGAACTGAAGCAGCTCGCTAGCCCTATCCGGAGCGTCAGACCTTGACGGTTGAGGCGGCGTGGATCTCGTCAATCGACTGGGCGAGGGCTGACCCGAACTCGGCGTCGGTCATCGACACCCGCAGATCCTGGGCGAGGGCGCGCGAAAAGCTCGCAATCATGCCGTGATTGGCGGCCAGTTTTTTGCACGCGTCGTCCCGGCTATAGCCGCCCGACAGCGCAACGACCCGGGCGCAGCGCGGGTGGTCGACCAGCGGCCTATAAAGATCGGCGACGTCGGGCAAGGTCAATTTGAACATCACCTGACGGCCCGCCGGCAGGGCGTCGGCGCGCTTTTTCAATTCGTCGAGCAGGATTGCCTCGGCGCCCTTTTTGTCGGGGCTCTTGATCGACACCTCGGGTTCAAGGATCGGCATCAGCCCGTGCCGGGCGATCTGGTCGCCGAACTCAAACTGCTGTGTCGCGATCGCGGCGATCCCGTCCCTATTGGCGAGGTTGATGACCGAGCGCATCTTGGTGCCGAACACGCCGAGTTTCACCGCCCGGGTCAGAAGCGCATCGAGTTCCGGCATCGGCCTCATCAGCTGGACACCGTCTTTCTCGGCCTCGAGCCCCTTGTCGACCTTCACAAAGGGGACGACACCCCTTTCCTCCCACAGGAACGAGGGGGTAGGTTTTCCTCTGACCTCGCCGTCCATCGTGCCTTCAAAAAGGATCGTCCCGATAACCTTGGCGCCGGTAAAGGCGGGCGCCGTCATGATCCGCACGCGCATTTGATGCACGAGCCTGAACATCTCGGCATCGCCGCTATAGGCGCTGTCCGGAATGCCGTAGAGGCGCAGGGCGCCGGGTGTCGATCCACCGCTCTGGTCGAGCGCGGCGATGAAGCCGCCCTTCCCAGACATTTGCGCCATCATCTTGTCATCGGCCATGATCGTCATCCTCACATGAGATCAATACGCTGGGAAATCCGCCCAGCTTCGACCCATCATACAGCCAATTAGGATTGGCACGGCTATCGAGATCCACACAATCTTCACCTCGCGGCGGCCGGGTGTAGCTGGGGATGGACCTGGGCCCGCGTCTGCGCTAACCATCACCGCAGGAAACGGCCGCCGTCCGGGCGGTCTGCCTGCAACGATAAGGAGGTAACGACCATGGCCTATGAAGGCATGATTGCAGAGACCATCTCGATCAATGGCGACAAGAACGAGCCGATCTCGGCCTATGTCGCGCGGCCGTTGGGTGCGGGGCCCTTCCCGGGCACGGTGCTGCTGCACCACGCGCCCGGCTGGGACGAGTGGTACCGCGAAGCGACCCGTAAATTCGCGCATCACGGCTATGCCGCGATCAGCCACAACCTTTATCACCGCGCCGGCGAAGGCAAAGCCGACGATGTCGCCGCCAAGGTGCGTGCCGAGGGCGGCGTTGCCGATGCTCAGGTCATCGGCGACACTGCGGGTGCCGTGGCGTGGCTGCGCGCTCAGCCCTGGCTCAATGGGAAAGTCGGGGTGTTTGGCACCTGCTCGGGGGGACGGCAGACCTTCCTGTTTGCTTGCCATGCCAAGAACATAGACGCCGCGTGCGAGCTTTGGGGCGGCCGAGTGGTGATGAGCAAAGAGGAGCTGACGCCGAAGCAGCCGACCGCGCCGATCGAGTTTACGAAGAGCCTTTCCTGCCCTCTGCTCGGCCTGTTCGGCAATGAGGATCGTTCACCGACGCCGGAACAGGTGGACCAGCACGAGGCAGAACTCAAGAAGCACGGCAAACAGCACGAGTTTCACCGCTATGACGGCGCCGGGCACGGCTTCTTCTACTACGACCGGCCGATGTACCGCATCGAGCAAGCGCTGGACGGCTGGCAAAAGGTGTTCTCGTTCTTGCACAAGCACCTGGCCAAATAATCGCCGGCCAAAGCGGCTGGCATGTGCACCTCGATCGTCGAGGTCGTCGGCGCCGACGGCGCCGGCAAGGGCGGTGACGGGTGGTTCGATCTGACTCACTCGGTGGTGTCCTACGACCACCCGCACCACGCTCTGTTCGAAGATGCGATCAACATCGATTTCGTGAACCCCGCGCTCGGGCCGGGCGCGCGGGTCGCGGTCGAGATCTCACTGGAAGCGGCCAAGGAGCTGAGCGGCGCGCTCGCCCGGGCGATAGCGGCGGCCGAGATCGAGGAAAGCGCTCGTCTACGCAAGGTGTGAGGCCAGTCTTACGCGCGCTCGACACGTGCCTGACCCGTCTTGGCCCAGGCTCGGCAGATCGCCTCGGTCTGGTCGTCCATCGGAAAGGAGCATTCGATATGCTGTCGAACCCCGAGCGTTCACGCGCCCACCCAGCCTAGACAATCCTTCGTGAGCACAGCAACCGCTGCGTCGTAGAGGCGGCGGCCTGCTCCGGGTGTTGCCAAGCCGGGATTCGATCCGATTCGGCCGTCGGGGAAGTTGCGGCGGTAGTCGGCAGCATCGGCAAACTCACCCCGAGGTGCAACAGGTGGGTCGAGGAGCGCGGACTTGATGGCGTCCGGATAAACAAATTGGGTTAGGCGACCTCGCTCGGCGTCACGTGGCTGCCCTCCGCCTCGCCATACAGCTCTTTCGCCAGCTGCAATACTTCGTGTTCTGACACCAATTCCTCAGCCGATATTTGACCGGTCGGACGTTTGCTCCCGCAGGCAGGCTGCGCGCCGCATAAATCTCGAAAAGGGCAGCCGTCATGGTGGCTATGTTACCGCCATGCCCGTTGACGAAATAGAAGCGCTCGAAACCGTGTCTCGCCAGGGACTCAACCAGGTCGCGCCGCACCGCGATCAAGGTACGAGCCGGCGAAGCCGAGATGATGCCGGGCCATCCCGATCGCGATCGTCGGCACCACGAGCGCTCCGGCGGCCTCGCCGCCGCGTGCGATGACCTCGGCGCAGATCGCATCGGTGCCGCTCAGACCGGTCGGCCGTGCCGCTCGATTGAGCCTGACGGTAGGATGATGCCGCGGCTCGATCGAAGGTAAGCCTGGACCTCCACCCAGGTCTACAACTGTAGCTGCATTTGCCTTCCCTAGACGACCGATTCGCGCATCGCTGATCGAGTGCAGCTCGATACTAGCACGTTCTGTCGCGCCGGGAGTGCTGAGCTGGGCCATTTTGGATTTTCATTATCAAGAGCGCTAGTTTTCTGCGTCGGAACCCATGAAGCCAGCGGCTCTCCTTGCCTGTTTCACCGCCCTGTCGCTTGGCGGATGCTCGATGATTCCGAGCGCCGGACCGGCGGCGTCCGAGGTGGTTGCCGCGGGGCAGGCCGATAACGAGGTGCTCTTCGACGTCGTCGAGGTCGACAATCACGTTGTCTCTACCCTGCTTGCCCAGCCGAAGGAGAGTTTTCACGCTCGTTTCGTAAAGGATGGTAATCCGCCGGAGCTCAAGATCGCGGTCGGCGACACGGTCTCGCTCACGATCTGGGAAATTGCAGCGGGCGGTCTCTTCAGCGAGGCGCCGGCACCACAACTCCCAACCGGGTCGAGACCGGCGACCGAGCCGCTAGCCCCGGAATCGCCGCAGCCACCGACTGAAACCCCGGCCGGACCGATCCCGGGGATCGACCAACTCTTGCGTGCTCCAAATCAACCGCCTGGTGCTCCCCCTGAGACACCGCCGCCACACGCCGGTCAACCGCCGAGCGGCAATATTCCACAGACGGTGCCGCTTCCCATCGAGGCGACCGGTGCGGCGGTTAACCAGCGGAGTGCCACGATCCCGGATCAGCAGGTAGCCCCGGACGGTGCGATCGGTGTCCCCTATGCCGGCCAGGTCCCGGCCGCCGGGCGAACGCCGGCGGAAGTGCAGCAAACGATCGAAGCACTGCTCGCAAGCAAGGCGCTCCAGCCTCAGGCGCTGGTGATCGTCAAGAAGAGCGCTGCCAACGCGGTCACCGTGGCCGGGGAAGTGGTTGCCGGCGCAAGAGTCCCGCTTTCACCTGGGGGCGACAGGCTGCTGCAAGTGATTGCCGCCGCGGGCGGCGCACAGGCACCGGTACACGAAATCTTTGTTCGGCTGTCGCGCGACGGTGTGACGGCGATGATCCCCTTCGAGCGGCTCGTCGCCGATCCGGCGGAGGACATCTACGCCCGGCCGGGCGACGTCCTTACCCTGGTGCGGATACCACAAACCTTCAGCGTGTTCGGGGCGACGGGCAGAAATACCTCGATTACGTTCGACGCCGAGAAGCTCACCTTGAGCGAGGCACTGGCAAAATCCCAGGGCTTGCGCGACGACCTGGCAAACCCCAAAGGCGTGTTCCTCTTCCGTTATGAGCCGGCCTCTATTGTCCGGGCGCTCGATCAGCCGCTCGCGACGACTACACACGACGGGACATCGCCAGTCGCATACCGGTTCGACTTCTCCGACGCCAACTCCTACCTGATAGCCGACCAATTTCCCGTCCGAGATAAGGACATCATCTTTGTCGCGGACGCCGGGGCCGTACAGATCCAGAAGTTGTTCACCGTCCTCCAGACCGTCACCGGACCGGTCATAACCGGGTTGCTGGTATGCCGTAGTGGCAACATTAAATGTTGAAAATCCGTCAGAGGTGCTAGCGCTCGAGCCCGCCGATCTTGTCGGCGCGAAATCGGACGATGTCCTCGGGACCGAGGTAATTGATGTCGCCCGGGGTGGCGAGGCCGATCGCCGACGCGAACGCGCCGAGGCGAATCGCAAGATCGAGATCGCCGTCGAGCAGGCCGTGGATCAACCCCGCGACAAACGAGTCGCCGGCGCCGATGCGGTCGACGACCTCCACCACGTAGCGCGGGGCATAGCGGAACTCGCCACGGGTCAGCAGAAGCGTGCCGGGTTCGGCGTCGGGCGGCCGTGTCAACGCAACGAGCGGGACGCCGTAGCGTGCGGCGACCGACGCGGCGAGCTGCTCACCTGCTTCGCTGAAGCCCAGCACGCTTTGTGCGTCGCGCTCGGCGAGGACCAGCAGATGCAAATGCGGTGCGGCTACTTCGAGCAGCGCACGCGCTTCCAGCGGGGTCGTCAAGGTCGCGCGGTAGTTCAGATCGTACGAAACCGGCTTTCCGGCCGACGCCGCAAGCGCTGCGAGTTGCAGGATCAGTGCCCGGCAGCTTGGGCCAAGTACCGGGGTGATACCTGACAGATGCAGCCACGAACTGGCCTGAACGAGCGCGTCCCACGGCGCATCCTCGAAGGCAAGCTCCGAGGCCGCCGAATGCTTGCGGTCATAGATGACCCGGCTCGTCCGCGGCTCAGGTCCGGGCTCGTAGAACATCAGGCCGAGCCGCGCGTCCGCCATCCAGCGCACCCAGCGCGTATCGACCCCGTGCCGCCGCGCTTCGCCGTCGACGATGCGGCCGAGCGGTCCTTCCGGTAGACGTGACACCCAGGCGACGCGCCGCCCGAGCCTGGCGAGCATGCAGCCCACATTGAGCTCGCTGCCGCCAACCCCGACCTCGAAGAGCCGAGCCTGTTCGAGCCGCTGGTCGGCAGGCGGCGACAGGCGCATCAGCGTCTCGCCGAGAGTCAGAAGGTCGTAGCGCCACTCCGACGAGACATTCATCCGTGCGGTCCGTCGGCGACCGCGGCAAGGCGTTCAGCGGTAAACGCGCCGGTGCCTCTGGCGACCCCGGCGATCAGCGCAACCCGTACGGCCGGCCGTTTTGCCATCGTGACCCCCCTTCATCCTCTCGGCCAAGCCTGTCGCAGGGATAGTTTGCGCGCAACCGCTTCCTTGTGGCTTGCTCGGGTTGACCTTGGTCATATACGCGGAAGGGAGATCAGACCGTGCCCGATAGAGCACCAGCCGGTTAGGTGAGGCTCTTCGACGCCATCTCGTAGGTATTCTTGCTGAGATTCGCCGTGGCGAGGACACGCTCGAGCTGGCGCTGCATCAGCGCTTGGCGCGCTGGGTTGTGCCGACGCCACGCGCCGAGCGGCTGGACAAGGCGGGCCGCTGTCGTCGGATTGATCGGATCGAGGGTGATCACCTCGTCAGCGAGAAAGGCGTAGCCGGCGCCGCTCGCATCGTGAAAGCGTATTTGGTTGCCTTGTGCGAAGGCGCCGACCAGGGCGCGCACCCGGTTCGGATTTTTGCGCTCGAAGGCAGGATGCATCGTCAGCTCGCGGACGCGGTTTGGCGTTCCCGGCAGTGACGAGCGGGCCTGCAGCGCGAACCATTTGTCGATTACCAACTCATCGCGTGACCAGGCGGCGTAGAACCGCGCGAGCGCCGCAGGGCGCTCGGGTCGATCGAGGTCGGCGAGCACCGTCAGTGCCGCCAGCACGTCGGTCATGTTGGCTCTAGTCTCGAACTGCGCCCTGGCCAGTGTGGCACCCCTCTCGGCATCGGCCGCCGCGATATAGGCAAGGCAGGTGTTGCGCAACGCCCGCCGGCCGATCGCCGCGCCTTCGATCTGGTAGGGTCCGGTGTCGGCGAGCGCCACATAGGCCGACGCGAGCTCCATCGACAATGCGCGGCCGAGCTCCACGCGCGCGCTTTCACGGGCGGCGTGGATCGCGTCGACATCGACCACCGCGACCTGGTCGGCAAGGAAGGCCTCGCTCGGCAAGGTCAGCGCCTCGGCCGCAAAGGCCGGGTCGCGCTCTGCGTCGGCGAGGATGCGCCGCAGCGCTGTGACAAGATCCGGGTCGAGCGGCGCCGGCCCCACCCCGCTCCGACAAGCTTCGATCCCGTCGAGCAGGACGTAGGTTGCGACCTGTTGGCCCGCCTCCCATCTGGCAAACGGCTCGGGATCATTAATCGCAAGAAACTTCAGCCGCTCGAGCGGCACATCCTTCAATTTGACCGGAGCGGAAAATCCGCGCAGCAGCGACGGCACCGGAGGACCTGGCACGTCGACAAAGCGAAAGCTCTCGCGCGCCTCTGCGAGCGTGATGACCCTCGTCCCGTCCTGGCTCTCTGCCTCATCCTCGAGCCGGGTCCGCAATTCGGCGCCATCCGGCCCCAGGAGGCCCATGGCGAGGGGGATCAGCATCGGCAACTTCTCCGCCTGACCCGGCGTCGGGGGGGCCTTTTGCGCGATGCTCAGCTCGTAGCTCTTCGTCGCCTTGTCCCAGCGGTCCTCGATGGTGATCTCGGGTCTGCCGGCCTGCTCGTACCAGCGCTTGAATTGGCCCAGATCGACGCCACTCGCATCCTGCATCGCAGCGACGAAATCCTCGATCGTCACCGCTTGGTTGTCGTGCCGCCGGATGTAGAGATCCATGCCGCGGCGGAACCCGTCGCGACCGAGGAGTGTGTGGATCACGCGCACCAGCTCGGCCCCCTTGTTGTAGACCGTCGGCGTATAGAAATTGTCGATTCGGATATAGCTGTTCGGCCGTACCGGATGAGCGAGCGGGCCGTCATCCTCGGGGAACTGCATTGCGCGCAGCATGCGCACGTCGCCGATGCGCCGCACCGCGCGGCTACCCTGATCGGCTGAGAATTCCTGGTCGCGAAAGACGGTCAGGCCTTCCTTCAACGAGAGCTGAAACCAGTCGCGGCAGGTCACCCGGTTGCCGGTCCAATTATGGAAATACTCGTGGGCAATGACGCTTTCGATGTTCTGGTAATCGGCGTCTGTGGCCGTTTCGGGTTTGGCCAATACGTATCGCGTATTAAAGATGTTGAGGCCTTTGTTCTCCATCGCTCCCATATTGAAGTCGCTGACCGCGACGATGTTGAAGACGTCGAGATCGTATTCGAGCCCGAATACCTCTTCGTCCCAGCGCATCGCCTTTTTCAGCGACGCCATCGCATGACCGCATTTATCCTCGTCGCCGCGGCGCACCCAGATGGCCAGCGCCACCTCTTTGCCCGAGAGCGTCGTGAAGCGGTCCTCGACGGCAACCAGATCGCCGGCGACGAGGGCAAAGAGGTAGGAGGGCTTGGGGTGCGGATCGACCCACTTCGCCCAATGCCGGCGTGCGTCAATGTCGCCGCGCTCGACAGGGTTGCCGTTGGCAAGCAGCACCGGATAGCGCCCCTTCTCGGCCGTTATCGTTGTCGTGTAGCGCGCCATTACATCAGGCCGATCGATGAAATAGGTAATCCGGCGAAAGCCTTCCGGCTCGCACTGCGTGCAGAAATTTCCGCCCGACACATAGAGGCCCGAGAGCGCAGTGTTGCTCTGCGGGGCGATGCGGGTCTCGACATCGAGGGTGAAGGCATCCGGCACATCGGCGAGGATCAACCCGCCTTCCGGCTTAAGCTGATAGCGGTTGGCGCCGAGTGGCTCGCCATCGAGCGCCAGCGACATGAGCTCCAGCGCTTCGCCATCGAGATGCAGCGCAGCTCCGCGCTCGGCAACCGCCGGGTTGCGGCGGATACCGAGACGTGATTTGACCCGTGTGTCCTTCGCGCCGAGTTCGAAAACGAGGTCGACGGTTTCGATCAGATAGGCGGTCGGCTGGTAATCGGCGAGCCGCACCGGTTGCGGCGGCACTATATCGGGCGAAATGTCAAGCATGGGCGTACCGGAAGCGTTCTGTGGAGAGCGCAGCCTAGTCCTTTACCTTGCCCATGAAAATCCCCCGAGGGATTCCACTCGGTCAGCGTTCGAACTGTTTCTAAATTACCGGCAGATCGGCGCTATGCGCCTGCAGATAGTCGTTGGCGGCGAGCGCTATGCGGTCGGACTGAGGGACCTCCTACGCGAGAGCCGAGGCGAAAAACGAACAGGAGGACGAGAGCGCAGCAGGGGCGGCGGAAGACGGATCAAGGGCTTCTCCAAGCGCGGCACATTATCCGGCTTATGCGGCGTCGTCTTCGCTGCCGCGTTCGATAGCATTCTCGACCTCGCTGCCCTCGGTATAGTCGATCGCGAGAGTTTCGGTGCTAACGACCGGCGTTTCACCGTACAGGCGCATAATGTCCCAAATCGTAATCCAGGATTTGACGTATTGCCGTACCGATTTGCCGGCCAAGCGCTCGCCGATCTCGATCTTTGGCGGAATCCAGTCGTAAGCGTCGCGATATATCGCACCGATTTTTTCAAGGCTGCGGCGCAGTCCCGCCTCGTCGGCGGCACTCAAGTGGGATCGCCTGCACTCGAGCCAAGCGATGCCGCTTCTTGCCGTTGCGGCTTGGCGCAGCGATCCTCTCATTTCAAACAACGGCGGAATTCGTTCGTCATCGTGGCGCTGGCGGAACATCTGATCGGGGAAATCGTCCGTGATTGCGGCGACCGTCACCACGCCAGGGATGCGCTCTTCCTTGTCCGACCCCAACCAACGAGTCAGTTCGCCATAGGCCCTGCCGCGCTGCAATGGGCTGTAGCGGGCGATCAATTCAGTCTCATCAAGGAGGAGGCACCAACCCGAATAACCGGCCGCGCGGAACAGCCGGGGAGCAAAACGCAGCCGTTGCAGCGCAAGATCGGTCTCGCGAACGGGCTTCAGATCGAACAGCCTGGCGGCACCAGCTTCGCGCAGCCAACTCTTGGCTATTGTCAGACTGAGCTTGCCGCCGGCAAAGAACCGAGCCATGCGGACGTGGTCGTCCGGGTCAGTCGTCCGCCGTGGCATCAGATGCAGCAGCGCAGCAAAGAGCGGCGAGAGGCGCCCCGCCTGCACCTCCGCGGTTGTCCAGTATTCGAGCGCTTCGAACCGGTCGGAGTTCGGGTGAAGACGAGCCATGACCGCCGTCATCACATCGTCGTTCACATCCGGCACCACAGCTGCCCGGATCGCTGCACTAAACAACCGTGCCGGGTCGAAAAGTGGTATCTCCTTGCTGACCGGAATCAGGCTTACGATGAAGTTCTCTTGCTGCGCCAATATCGAAAAATAGCCGAGTTGATGCGACTTGCCGGCCCCGAACGCACCGGCAATGACGATCCCTTCAGGCTGCTCATCGTCACGCAGTGCAGGGTCGCACAGCCGTAGCCGTTCCAAAAAATTCTGGCGCAGTGCGCCTTCGTCGGGTTCCAGAAGGCGGATCGCGGCTCGATTAGGCACGCCAGCACGCAGCGCCTCGATCGCGCTACGTGCTATGACGTCCGTTGCCGGCCGCGCTGTCACAGCATTGCCGCCGAGTTGATCTCCCCGGCGGTGGGTTGCTCTGCGAGGACCACTAGCGGCGCCAGCGGGTTGTCCCGACCCTCGGGCCGCACATCGCTCCAGATCCGCATTTTCAAGGCGAAGTAGGCATTGAGCGATCGCTTCGGATCGTCGCCGATCAGCGATTGATCAGCGAGTACCACCAGCAGCAGCCCGCCAAAATGCTCGCTGTCATCGATGATTTGGCGCAGCACCTCGAAGACGTCCAAGACTGCCCCTGGACTGTACCGGATGCCGTCGCCGACAGCAGCAACGGGCCTACTGAGCTGGCGTATGTCGAGGGCCGAAAAGAGACCTTGCCGGCCGCAGAGTCTAAGCCATCGGCATAGCGAGCGTAACATCGCGCGGGCGTTGTGGCGGGTGATTCTCGCTGTGATAAATGTCTGCTTGAGCGCGCCGATGCGACGCAATTCCCCGCGCAGCCATTGAAGCACCGGGGTGGTGATGCCGAGCTGCGCGTCTTCCGGTTCCAATCGTTGCAGGCAGAGCTGCGTCACCGCCATCCGAAAATCTTGTGTCATCTCGGTGTCCTGCATCACCTCGGCGGAGAGCCATTGGCGAAAATCGCGGCGCAGCAATGTCACATCGACGCGGTTGCGTTCCGCCACAACTTGAATCGGCACCGCTTCTCCCGGGCAGGGCCACTCGTAACCCATCCTTCCAAACAACGACTCGACGAAGCACTGCGCCATTGCATCCCAGTCAAGCGCCCCGGCGATCGCGAAAAACACGTCTTGGATCATATGCACCCTAGTCGTCGCCGCATCGATCGCCACATGGGCGAGCGCATGACGCTCGGACAGCAGGTCCAGTACGCGGCCAACGATCTCAAGCTGGTGCGCATCACCGACCGCAAACTTCACGGCGCCGCCGCCGGCGACGATAAAATCTGTGAGATACTCGCGCTCGATCAGCTCCAACCATTCATGCGCACGGACAGCCATCTCACCCCTCTTTGACGAACCTAATACCGATATAGGTCCGCTCTCCACCGCGCTCGTCGTACACCGAGACGCGCTTCATCCGACCCCGGCTCAAGGTGGAAGCCGGAAACTCGAAGCGGCAGCCGTCGCGGGTCCTCAGGTCGGGACGCCGATCGAGCAGCAGAAGATCACGCCCGAACTCCTCGATCGGGTAGTCCGTCCCGGGCAGCAAGGTCAATATCTCATGAATATCGGCCAGTCCGACCACCGGTCCGCTTCCCGTCCCGTGCCAATTCGCTCCAGCCAAACGCCGCCACGCGCGATACAAGAGTTCGAGAAACTGGGTCTCGCGGAACCGTTGCGGGCGCTTCTGCGCGCGCGCCAGCAGCTCCGCCAGTTCGCTTGGTCGAATCCGACGCTCCAGCGTTCTACCGATCCTAACGCCGATGTCTTTGGGGTCGACGCGCAACAGCAATGGGAAACAATAGATCCGACCGTTGCTCTCAAACAGCACAAGCCCCTTTTCGGCGGCAGCTTCTTTAAGGTCATCGACGAAGCGCCCATCCGTCAGATAACCCGATGCGTCGAAGATCCACGCGTTTGCCAACCCGCCGGCCGCGGCGGTTGTTTCGTCGATCCGCTGCGAAATGGCCCCGAGCCCCCTGGCAATATCGTCGACCCGACCGACCTTGACCGCGGCCCTGGTTCGCCCGATCGTCGCCACGACTGCCTTCCCAAGCTTTTGGACCTCATCGAGCTTGATGTCCAAGGCGAGTAAATTTTGCTCGAAATCGGACAACGGCCCCCCAATTTGCTTCGTTTAAGACGCGCCCAACATTCCGGACCGACCTTCCGCTCGGAGGGTAAACGCCGGCCACCCGCCTGTCTATTCATAGCGGTCGCCGACACTAGGCGAGCCCCAAGCGGCCCTCCTCTCGGGCGAGCAAGCGAAGGCTAGCCCGGGTCGCCTGTTGTAGCGCGCAGCGCGGAAAGATAGCGCTCGACGCGGGCGGCGTTGACGCCGAAATCGCTGCGGCCCACTCGCGAGGAGGAGCGCAGGTCGATACGGCTGCCCGACGCGGAGGGGATGATCCGGATCACGATGTCATCGGTGAAGCCGAACCAGCGGCTCCTGTCGCTGGCTTCGATCCGACCCGCCGCATCGTCCGCGGCAACGATCGTCCAGCCCATCCGTTGGGCCGTGTCGAGGGCGCGATTGAACGCCGCCGCGGGCGCCAGTGCGAGAGTCAAGGGCTGGATATCCGGATAGGCCAACCGTTGCTGCTCGGCGACCCGGGCTCCCTCATAGGCGACCCGGTCGGGGCCTGCGGCCTCGCGCAGCGCCGCCACGGCGACAAACGCCGGCGGATTATCCGGATCGGTCGTAATGTCATGGATCGGCGGCGCCTGCTGCCGGATCTGGTCATAGTGCCACGGAACATAAGCGATCAGCCCGCCGGCGGTGAAGGCGACAATGGCGATGGCGATGCCGCGCGATTCGATCCGCGAGCGGCCGAGGAGCAGGGTAAGGACCGAGACAACCAACGCAGCGATACCGAAATAGGCCGCCCAAGGCATCAAGGTCAGAAAGGCGAAACGGAAATGCCACCAGCCGGCGCGCCAACCGATCGGGCCGACCGCCAGCAGCGCCGAGGCGATCACTGCTAGAGCCAGGGCGAGGAGAGGCGAGTAACGGAGAACCGATCGACGAGCACCGGAAGAGGTCGTCGCAATGGCCATGAGTTTTGCTCCTGCGTAGTTCAGGGCAGCAGTGCCAACGAACGCCTAGCAAAACAGAATTCTTAAGTAAAGCCGGGCTAGAGCCCCATAACCGCTCGGTCGCGGCGGTCGGCAACTCGAACCACAGTAATATCAGTGTGTTACGCGCGCCCGCTGCTTACGTCGGCGCAAGCTCCGAAACGGGCGATTTCTATTCCATAAACCAGCCGTGGCTGACGACCAAAGATTGACCGGTCAACGCATTGGTCTTGAAGCCGGCGAAGAACAAGACTGCCTCAGCGACGTCCTCGGTGGTGGTGAACTCGCCGTCGACCGTATCCTTCAGCATCACGTGCTTGATCACGTCCTCTTCGCTGATGCCGAGCTCCTTGGCCTGCTCGGGGATCTGCTTATCGACCAGCGGCGTGCGTACAAAGCCCGGGCAGACGACGTTAGCACGCACATTGTATTGGGCGCCCTCCTTGGCGACGACGCGGCAGAGCCCAAGGAGCCCGTGTTTGGCGGTAACATAGGGGGCCTTCAACACCGAGGCTTCCTTGGAGTGTACCGAGCCCGTATAGACAATGCTGCCGGATTTGGCCTTGTACATGTGCTTCAGGCAGGCCTTTGTCGTCAGAAAAGCGCCGTCGAGGTGGATGGCCAGCAGCCGTTTCCAGTCGGCAAGGGGAAAATCGACAACAGGCTTGACGATCTGAATGCCGGCATTGCTGACCAGCACATCGATCCGACCATATCTCGCCATTGTGTCGGCGACGCCCTTTTCGACCGCCGCCTCCTCCGCCACGTTCATGGCTACCGCAAACGCGTCCGCACCCTTTGCCTTGATCTCGCGCGCGGTGGCGTCGGCATGGTCGAAATTGAGATCGGCGATGACCGGTACTCCACCCTCGGCGGCCAACCGCAGCGCGATCTCCTTGCCGATGCCGCTAGCGGCACCCGTGATGATCGCGACCTTATCGGAAAAACGGGACATCTCAGGATTCCTTTCACGCGTCTTTCATGTAGTCGAATACCACTTCGCCGAGACCGAGCGTCAGGTCGGTGATGTAGTGGGTGGCCGAGACCACTTCGCGCACTGGCAGGCGCGCTACGTCGCACATCGCATGCGCAAAGAGCTGGATGGCTGCGGGACCGGCCCAGGCGCCCTTTAGGGTGACGTCCTCCATGTAATAACGCACCAGCTCGCAGATCCGCGGTGTGCAGTCGACATGCGGGATGATCTTGATCATGAAATTCGGCCGGGCGAGCGCCTTTACGAGCGGCGCCGGGTCGATTTCGCGATGCTTGAAACCCATCGTCGCGGAGACGCAGAGGACCGAGCCGTAGTGCAGGGTGCACACCACCACGTCGCCTTCGTGCGAAATCTTCGGGCTCGCCAGCTTCTTTGGGAAGCCCCAGATCTCGCGCCCGCCGGCGATTGGCGCGTCGTCGTCGAGATACATGGCGTGGACGTAGCCGCCTTCTTGGGCCACGCCGTCTTTCGTCTTGAAGCGCACCGGAATCACCTGGCCCGTCTCGGTGTAGTCGCCAAAGCCGGTCGAATCCGGCATGCGGATGAATTCGTAGGCGACAGTGTCGCCGGCGACTTCCAAAGGCTCAGGCACCACCTCGCGCAGCCTGTCGGGGTCTGTGCGGTAGGTGATGACCACGAACTCACGGTTGTAGAATTTATAGGGACCCGGTGGATAGGCCGGGTCGTTTAATGGCATCGCGAACGCCTTGCGGCGCACCTCGGCGAGTTTCATCGGTCGGGTTTCCTCTTATTCGCGGCCGTCGACCGCGAGATCAAAAGTGAAAACGCCGTCCATCCCTTGCGGGCGCTGCAGCACCTCCGGATGGCGCAAAGTGCGGACGGCGTCGTTGTAGCCGGATTTCCAGTGCTCCTCCATCGTCCGCCGCGAGAATTCGTAGTCCTTTGAGTTTCCTTCGTAGTTCTTGGCGTGATAGATCAACTGGACCAGATTGTAGACCTTCTCGTCCGCCTCCAGCGCCAGCATTTCCGCCTCGGGCGTTTGCAGTAGCTCCGTGGGCATCTTGGCAAGGAGGCGGTGCGCGGCGCGGCGGATGATCTGCTTCTTTTTGAACTGATTGCTCGCCAGCCGGGTGCGGCTAGAGTAGCGGATTTCCTTTTGGCGCGACTCTGCCTCGATCAGATTGCGTGGAAACTCGCCGTGGGCGCTCCACAGATCGATCTGAAAGGCGAGCGTGTCCTGGCCGGGCCGGCTGTCGAGCACCCAGTCGAGCGGCGTATTGGAGACGAGCCCACCGTCCCAATAATGCTCACCCTCGATCTCGGTAGGCGGGAAGCCGGGCGGCAGCGAGCCGCTCGCCATCACGTGCGCCGGGCCGATCTGGTGGGTGGTGCTGTCGAAGTAGACGAAGTTGCCAGTGCGAACATTGACGGCGCCGACACTGAATCGCATCGCGCCTGCGTTGATCAGGTCGAAATCCACCAAACGTTCCAGCGTCACCCTCAGTGGGGCAACATCGTAGTAGCTCAGAGCTTCCGGCGCGCCGTTCGGGTAAAGGAACGGCGGCGGCACACGCGGTTGAAAAAAACCCGGCGCACCACCGACCAGAGCGCCCCATGAGCGCACCTGATTGATGACGCCGTGGGTGAACTCGTCTCTGCCTTCCAGCGCTGCGATGTAAGGCATCCCGAACGGCGGCGCGCTGACGGTTTCCCAGAACTCACGCAACCTCTCGACACGCTTTTGCGGCGGATTTCCGGCGATCAGGGCCGAGTTGATCGCACCGATCGAAATGCCGGCGACCCAATCGGGATGCAAATTCGCTTCGGCCAAGGCCTGATAGACGCCGCCCTGGTAGGCGCCAAGCGCTCCACCGCCCTGCAGGATCAGCGCGATCCGCTCGAAGGGCGGTCGCTGCGTTGTGACATGCGTTTTCCGGCGCACAGGCCGGCGACGAGCGCTCTGATCCGGGATGTGAGAAAGCGACATCTAAGCGCCCCTCGCTCGGTCCGTGTGGTGCACGAGACCGGCAACCACCAGTGGCGCTTCCAGCCCTTCGTAAATTGGGAAACGCCGCTGAACCGCCACGGCCTCCGGGCGGCAGATTAGTGAGTCGGGCAGCTTGGTCAATATGGGGTTGAAGATGGCGATTGCGGGGGATGTGGTACCGTTGCGAGCTCTGCGAGGCGGGCGAGGCAGGCCGAGCGGTCGGCGGTAAAGTCGCCGGCTTCCCACCAGTCGCGCACCGCGGCGAGCAGCCGGCCTACCCGCTCGCCGGGCGGGATGCCAAGGGCCCTCACGTCGCGTCCGGCGAGCGGAAACACCGGCGGTGTCCAGTCGCCAGCAAGGTCGCGGAGCTCGGCCAACCGGCTACGCGACATTTCCCCTTCTGCCGCCAACAGCATTACCAAGTCGCGATAGCGTCCGACGCCAAGCCGATAAATCGCTCGACGCTGGGATCGTGCATCCGCCTGCGGATCGAGAGGCCTGGGCGGGGAAAGGCCATGAAGCCGATCGCGCCATGCATTCGGAAAGCGCAAACGCGCGGCGAGCGCCACGGCACCTTCGCCGTCGACTTCGATGAGCGCGGCCAGACGCCGCAGCTGATCAACCTCCGGCTCGATCTCGATCAGCCGTCGCAATCGATCGAGGCGGCCCGCCTCGGGCAACACCACCGCGAGCACGCGGTCTTCCTGCATCATCCGCAGCACCGCGATCGGGTCCGGGGTTTCGAGCAGCTTTACGAGCTCCTGCGCGACGCGCTCTCCCGACAGGCTCGGCAACAGATGTGCCGCGGCCCCGCAGGCAGCGCGCGCCTGGGCATCGCCGGTGCCGGTTCCGAAACGCGCCTCAAAGCGGTAATAGCGGAGCAGCCTCAGCACATCCTCGGCGATGCGGGTCGCCGGGTCACCGACAAAGCGGACCCTGTGGGCACGCAAATCGGCCAGGCCGCCTACCGGATCCTGGAGCGTACCCTCGGGAGTGAGAAAGATTGCGTTGATCGTGAAGTCGCGCCGCGCCGCATCAGCCGCCCAGTCGGCGTCAAAGGCTACGCGCGCGCGGCGCCCGTAAGTCTCGACGTCGCGGCGCAACGTTGTGATCTCGAAATGTCGCGGCGGCACGATTGCGGTTACCGTGCCGTGCGCGAGACCGGTCGGAACCACCATTATGCCGGCTTTTTCCAGAAGCTCGATGACGCGCTCGGGCGAGGCGGGAGTGGCGATATCGATATCACCGATCCGCTTCCCCAATAGCGCGTCGCGCACGGAGCCGCCGACGAACCGGGCCTCGACGCCGCCCGTCGAAAGTGCCGCCAGCACCGCGCGAGTCGCGGGCTCAACCATCCATGGCTGCGGAGCGATCCGGTGCTGCTTCCCAGGTTCCGTCATTGGCCGGGTTTCGGTTCGATATGCCCGGGAACGATGTGACCGTTCTCCCAGCGCGGCGGCACGTAGACGCCCTCCTGCGGTCTGCCGAAATGAACCGTCACGACGAACAGAACGAGCGCCAACAGAGCCACTCCGACGCCGGCGAGCCAGACCCACGGCAGCGCCCTCCACAATGGCGCGCCGTTCCGCCGCGCTGGTCGCAGCGCGGTAACCCAGAGAAGGTACACTGCCGTCGGCAAGAGGAGTGGCAGGACAATCGTGAGGAGGACCCGAGGCATTCCCTCCTCAACCGGCGAGCACCTCGGCCAAGTTCACCAGCATTCCCGCCGTCGCTCCCCAGATATACCGGTTCTCGAACGGCAGGACAAAAAAAATCCGCGTCCGCTGCTCAAAGACGCGTGTCATGCGCCGATGGTTGCTCGGGTCGAGAACAAAAGAAAGCGGCACTTCGAACACCTCGGACACTTCAAATGGGTCAGGAGCGAGCGGAAAGGGTACTTTGATGATGCCGACCATCGGGGTGATCTCGAAGCCGGTCCCGGTCACATAAGTATCGAGCCGGCCGATAACCGTCACATGATCGCGGGTCAGCCCGACCTCCTCCTCGGTCTCCCGCAGCGCCGCCTCTGTCGCGTCCTGGTCGCTCGCCTCGATCCGCCCGCCGGGAAACGAGATCTGCCCGGCGTGGGCACTCAGATGCGCGGTGCGCTGGGTCAGCAGCACCGACATGCCACCGGCGCGGTCGACGAGCGGAACCAGCACCGCCGCGGGCCGCAATTCGGAGCTGGGTGGCGTCCACCCGGGATTGAGGTCTTGGTCGCCACGCGTCGCTTGCCTGAGGGCAGCGGCTTCGGACGGGTCAGCGGCGCCGCCAAAACCTCGCCTTCCGGGTTGCCCGAGATGCGCAAAACGCGTGATCACCCGGTCCCGCGTCATTGGATTGGCTATTTCCACTTTGACCGTCAATCCCAGTCCGGCCCGGCTTCGCCGAGCCGGAAGAACCTGCCGCTACTCCATACCCCGAACTGGCTGGTCTCCCCGATCGGCTCCTCCGTGCCGAGCTCAACCAGGTCGTAGAACACCGAGCGTGCGAGTCGCGCCTCAAGGTCGTCGCGTACCGAAAGATAAGGCGCCGGCTCGCCGTTCGCAGCCGTCTCGACGCGCAGCGGATTGTCCGGTCCGGCGGTCACAATGTCGTCCAGATTAGTTTGGAATATCAGCTTCTGCTCGCGGCCTTCGCCTTCGACGGTCAGCGCCACTACAAGGAAAGGGACGTCCTCGACTTCGATGCGGCCGCGCTCCGCGGGGGTGACGAGCCAATAGCGGCCGTCCGGCTCACGGCGCAGAACGGAGGCAAAGAGCTTGACGAGCGCCGGCCGGCCGATCGGAGACCCGCGATAGAACCATGTACCATCTCGGGCGATCCGCATGTCCAGATCGCCGCAATCGACCGGCGACCGGTTGGCGCCGGTGACGGGGCGGACCGCTGAGGAATTGCCCGAGCCGGCTTTTTGTATCAGGCTCGAACTTGTTCCAGTGTTTGAAGAGGGATTGGACTGCTTGAATTCTACCGCACCCATCAACGTGTCCTCCGCAGATCTCGTTGCCGAGGTTGAAGCGCTGGGCGGGCGCTTGAGCCTCGTCCGCGAGCGGATCGGCGAAATCATCTTTGGTCAACGGGAGGTGATCGAGCAAGCCATGATCACTCTGTTGTGCGGGGGACACACCTTGTTGATCGGCGTCCCCGGTCTTGCCAAGACCCGGCTCGTCGAGACTCTAGGCACGATCCTCGGCCTCGAAGACAAGCGCATTCAGTGCACGCCCGACCTGATGCCGGCCGACATTCTCGGTTCCGAGGTGCTCGAGGAAAGCGAGACGGGACGGCGATCTTTTCGATTCATTCCGGGCCCGGTCTTTTGCCAGCTGCTGATGGCGGACGAAATCAACCGAGCGAGCCCGCGCACGCAATCGGCGCTTTTGCAGGCGATGCAGGAAGGCCGCGTCTCGATCGCCGGCCAATACCATCCGTTGCCGCGACCATTTCATGTGCTGGCAACCCAGAACCCGCTCGAGCAGGAAGGCACCTATCCGCTTCCCGAAGCGCAGCTCGACCGCTTTCTATTGCAGATCGATGTCGACTATCCCGATCGCGACGCCGAGCGGCAGATGCTGATCGCGACGACCGGCCTGGCCGACGATCGGCCACGGCCGGCGATGAGCGTCGCCGAGTTGATTGCCGCGCAACGTGTCGTACGTCGCATTCCGGTCGGCGAAAGCGTCGTCGAGGCGATCCTCTCGCTGGTCCGCTCGGCGCGGCCGGATGGTTCCGCGAGCGAAAGCATGACGCGCTTTGTCTCGTGGGGACCGGGGCCGCGCGCCAGCCAGGCCCTGATGCTCGCCTGCCGCGCCCGGGCGCTGATCGACGGCCGGTTCAGTCCGTCGATCGACGA
>DASQCY010000462.1:0-2424 GCA_035634495.1 Allostellaceae bacterium | reverse complement strand
GGGCTCGAGCGCCTCGATGCGGTCAACAAGGCGCGGCGCGCGGCCGGTCGCGGCGAGCTAAGAACCGGCATCGGCTTGCATCTCGGCGAGGTAATCTTTGGCAATGTGGGCGCGCCCGGCCGGCTCGACTTCACCGTGATCGGGCCCGCGGTCAACCTCGCCTCGCGGATCGAAGACCTGACCAAGCAGTTGGCGCGCCCGATGCTGTTCTCGAGCGCCTTTGCCCGGATCTGCCCGCGCCCGCTGGTCTCGCTCGGCTTCCATCCGGTCCGCGGGCTCAACGACCCTGAGGAAGTCTTCGGTCTCCCGGACTGAGCTGACCCGAACCTCCGTGAAACATGCCTTGCGCCGTGGCGGTCGCGTCTGGTTATCCTTGTCGATCCGATCAAAGGGGGACAAAAATGCCCGACAACAAACCGACCAGACCCACAGTTTCCGTCGCGCCGGCGCGACCTCCCTTGCTCGCGCCGCCGCACCCGCTCGCTCCTTTGGTCCCGCCGACGCATGTGGTCGATCTGATGACCGCCGCCGGATCGGCGGTATTTGGCGCCCGATGGAAGGCGATGGAGGCGAAGATCGTCGAGTGCCCAGCGCTGACCGACGCCATGCCCGAATTCAAGACGACCTACGACATAGAACCTCAAGCCGGGATCAGCGGATTTGACGACTCCGACTGGCCGGTGGTCGCCGCTACAGAGCTGGGGGCGAAGCGAGGCGGCGGCCTTGTGTCGTTCTTCTGGTTCCGTACGAGCCTGGCGATACCGGCGAACGCTGCAGGTTTCGACACCGCCGGCGCGATGACGGTGCTGCGTGTCAACGTCGACGACTATGCGGAAGTCTGGGTCAATGGAGAATTGCCGCGCGCGGCCGGCCGGACCAGCCCGGGGACGATCCAAGGCTTCAACATGCCCCATCGCCTCGTGCTCGCCAATCCGGTCGCGCCGGGCGACAAATTCGAAGTCGCCGTCTTCGCGATCAATGGGCCGATTTCGGCCGCGCCGGCAAATTTCCTGTGGTTTCGCGAAGCGAAGATCGAGTTCTTTCGTTAGTCGCGCCGGTTAGCAGGGGAGAGCAGAGATTTACTGGGGCATGGCGTCGCGCACCCGCAAGCGCACGTCAAACTCGTCGGCGACCCGTGCATCATTATCGAGCAAGGCCGCGGCGTCGACGGTCGCGAACTCGATCGCACCCATCGCCGCAAAGGCTTGCTGCACTCGGGGGCCCCACAGGCCAATGTCCCTGACGGTCGGCACGATGCGACTGAATATTCGGCTACGGAATAGGTTCATCGCCTCGGACTGATCGACGAGCCGCAGGCATTCCTCGACCGGCAACCCGAGCCTCTGCCACACCTCGAGCTGGTTGAATCGGTCACGCATGTGCCAGCACGCATCGACGACGAACTCTTCGCGTTCGTTGCGCTCGGCGTCGCTCAGCTGTGGGTAATAGTCGCGCAGGGCGATCCGGCCAAAGGCAACGTGCCGCGCCTCGTCCTGCATGACGTAGGCGTTGACGGCGGCGGCGAGCGGGTTCTTCGACTGGTCGCGGATGCGCTGGAACGCCGCGAGCGCCAAGCCCTCGATCAGGATCTGCATCGTCAGATAAGTCATGTCCCAGCGGCGGTCGCTGAGCCCCTGTTCGAGCAATGACGACAGGCCATGGGTGATCGGGTAGGCGAGCTCGAACTTCTCGTGCAATAGCCGTGAATAAGCTTCGACGTGACGCGCCTCGTCCATAACCTGCGTCGCGGCGTAAAATTTTGAATCGAGGTCCGGCACGGTCTGCACGATCTTGGAGGTCGCGATCAATGCGCCTTGCTCGCCGTGCATGAACTGCGAGATCTGCGAGGCCTGCAAGTGATGGCGCACCTCGCGGCGTTCTCTCCCGGTCATCCGGTTCCAGACGTCGGTGCCGAAGATTGGAATGACGCGGTCGTCCAGCATCATTGGGTTCTCGGGATCGAGATCGAGCGACCAGTCGATGCGTTCCGCGGCGTCCCACTGCTGCTTCTTGCCCTTGTCATATAGCTGCAGCAACGCCGCGCGTGAATCGTCGTATTCCCAGGTGAAACAAGTCTCGCTTTTGCCGTCGAACTTCCAATTCGTCTGCTCGACCGGCAGCGTATAGCGATACATCGTCGACATCGTGATTTCTCCGAGAACCGCCAGCTTGATATGCCGCCGCACCCCGCGCTTTCAAGCCGTGCGACGCCAGCACAGCTCATTTTACTTAGTTTTACGTGTACTAACTTGCTGGCACGCGGAAGTACCAAATATCGTGGCTGGAGGTCGATGCTGTGCCCGGTGGTGGGATCGGCGAGCAGGTAGGCGGTGCCTTGCGCCGGACGCGGGGTCGGGATGGTTGAGAATTCGGAGTTCGTCACGATTTTCAACATCTTGGGAATATTCCGGCAAGAGGCCCTCC
>DASQCY010000461.1:0-9575 GCA_035634495.1 Allostellaceae bacterium | reverse complement strand
GCCAACATCAACGCGCCGGTCTTCTTCTGCAACACCGTTGAGCACTACCTGTTCATCCAGGATCTGTTCATTGGCGCTCCAGGCTACTTCGCCCGAGGAGCCGCGGGCCGCCATGATTTTTACAAAGACTTCGTGACCGGAAAGGGAACCTTGGACCAGGATCATTGGGCCTGGGACGAGCTCCTAGCGTTCCTCAGGGTGTTGCAATCCCCACCGGTGAATCTGCTGTTGTCGACCTACTGGACGATGGGTGCTGTCCGGCATGGCGACTACATCGCCAAAGTGCGTTTCGCTCCGAGCCCGGTCTTTGCCGACAAGGTGGTCGAGCGCGCCCTCGATCTGGCCTCGGCAGCGGAGGTGTACCGCCCAGCGCTAGTCGCCGAACTGCGCGAGCGCCCGTACGAATTCGACATCCAGATCCAACTCTGCGCTGATCTCGCTCAGATGCCGGTCGAGGACGTCACCGTCGAATGGCCCGAGCACCTCTCGCCGTTCGTCACGGTGGCCAAGCTGCGGTTCCCGCAGCAGGACATCTCGGACGACGCAAACCTCGACAAGATGGACGCCCTCTCGTTCACGCCGTGGCGGGTGACCGCTGCACACGCGCCTCTCGGCAACATCATGCGGGTGCGCAAGGAGGTGTACCGCCACTCCTCGATCCTGCGCCACCAGCTCAACCGGCAGCAGCGTATCGAGCCCAGCAGCGCGGACGACGTGCTCACCGTAAAGCCCACGCCGCCTCCATCCTGGCGGTGACTTCTACGCGGGCGGCGCCGGGCAGAGAAGTTGGGCCCGACCGCCGAGTGTCGCACCCAGCTGGTCCGCGAAGCATTCCGGCTCGAATGGCTCACCATCGGATGGATGATTGTCGAGGCGGTGGTCGCCCTCGCCTCGGGTGTGGTAGCGCGCAGCATCAGCCTGATCGCGTTCGGCCTCGATAGCCTGATCGAGCTTGCCTCGGCTTGGGTATTGATCTGGCGGCTCGACATCGAGCTCCGGCGTGGTCGGCGCTTAGTCGAAAAGGCCGAGCGAACGGCAAGCCGCATCGGTGGGGCGCTGCAGTTTTGTGCTCGCGGCCTACATCGTGGCGGCCCCGGGGGATGGCGCTTGTGGAACCACCAAGGAGCAGAATTCTCCTGGCCGGGCCTGCTGGTCGCGGTGGCGGCGATCCCTATCAAGTGGCTTCTGTCGCGGCGGAAATTGGCGATCGCCGAAGCGCTCGGCAGTCGGGCCTTGCATGCCGACCCCGTTGAAAGCATCACTTGCGGCTGGTTGTCCTTCGTCGTGCTGATCGGGCTTCTGGCTCAGTTCGCACTCGGCGCATGGTGGGTCGACGCCGTGACTTTGCCGGTAATCGTACGGCTGTTGATCAAGGAGGGCCGCGAGGCTCGGGAAGGGGACGACCAGAAAGGAGGTCGGCATGAAGAGTTTTGAAGGAAAGATCGCGGTCGTCACCGGGGGCGGCTCGGGGATGGGGCGTGAGCTGGCGCTGCAACTCGTGGCCATGGGTTGCGATGTCGCGATGTGCGATGTGTCTTCTGAGGGCATGGCTGAAACCAAGCGGCTTTGCCTGTCGCAGGCGCGCCAGGGGACGCGGGTGGCGACGTCTCCGGCCGACGTGTCGATCGAAGAACAGGTGCTGGCTTTCGCTGACGCCGTGCGGCGCGATCTCGACACCGAGCACATCCATTTTCTGTTCAACAACGCCGGAATCGGTGGCGGTGGCGGCTTTGTCGACGGCGACCGCGGCGAATGGGAAAAGACCTTTGGCGTCTGCTGGTACGGCGTTTACTACTGCACGCGCGCGTTTCTGCCGCTGCTCAAGAACTCGGATGAGGGACACATCGTCAACACCAGCAGTGTCAATGGCTTCTGGGCCACGCTCGGGCCGGACCGTCCGCACACGGCCTATTGCGCCGCAAAATTCGCGGTCAAGGGGTTTACTGAGGCGCTGATCACGGACCTCGCGCTGAATGCGCCGCACATCAAATGCTCGGTCGTCATGCCGGGCCATGTCGGCACGAGCATTCCGACCAATTCGCGCAAAATTCTGAAGGGCAGCGAGACGGCAATCGATATACCCGCTGTGCGCAAACGACTCGCCGCGCAGGGCGTCGACGCCGCCGGCGATTCCGACGACCAGATCCGGGCACGGGTGGCGGAACTCGAAAGGCGTTTTCGCGAAGACGCGCCGACGACTGCGGGCCAGGCAGCAAAGATCATCCTCGACGGCGTCAAGGCGGAGAAATGGCGCATCCTGGTCGGTAAGGATGCCGAGTTTCTCGACGAGCGGGTCCGCGCCGCCCCCGAGGAGGCCTACAGCCACGAGTTCCGCGAGGCGTTCCGCAAGGGCTGGCGAATTTAGCCTTGGCGAAGCTGTCCGGGAGGTCGATATGTCCTTTGCGTTGACCGCCGAGCAGCAGGAGATCCAGGCTGCTGTATCGCGGCTGTGCGAGCGCTTTGACGACGCATATTGGCTGAGCAAGGACACCGAGGGCGGATTTCCGTTCGAGTTCCACCAGGCGATGGCCGAGGCGGGTTGGCTCGGCATCGCAATGCCGGAAGCCTACGGCGGCAGCGGGCTCGGGATCACCGAAGCGGCGATCCTGATGCAGGCGGTCGCCCAATCCGGCGCCGGGTTCAGCGGCGCCTCGGCGATTCACATGAACATTTTCGGGCTGCACCCCGTCGTCGTGTTTGGCACCGACGAACAGAAGCAGCGCTTACTGCCGCCGCTGATCGCGGGCAAGGAGAAGGCCTGCTTCGCCGTCACTGAGCCTGATGCGGGGCTCGACACGACGCGGCTCAAGACGCGGGCGGCGCGTCAGGGCGACCACTATGTGCTCTCCGGCCGCAAGATCTGGATCTCGACCGCCCAGGTCGCCGAAAAGATGCTGATCCTGGCACGAACCACCACGATCGAGGAGGTCGCACGTCCGTCGTTGGGGATGACCCTGTTCTATACAGATCTCGACCGCAGCGCCGTCGAGGTGCGCGAGATCACGAAGATGGGCCGCAAGGCGGTCGATTCGAACCTCCTCTTCATCGACGGACTGAAGGTGCCGGTAGAGGACCGGATCGGCGAGGAGGGCGAGGGCTTCCGCTACATCCTGCACGGCATGAACCCGGAACGCATCCTGATCGGCGCGGAAGCCGTCGGTCTCGGCCGTGCGGCACTCGACCGCGCCGCCCGTTACGCGAGCGAACGTGTCGTTTTCGGGAGGCCGATCGGCCAGAACCAAGCGATCCAGCACCCGCTCGCCGAACGCTGGATCGAGCTCGAGGCGGCTGAACTGATGGTCTTGCGCGCCGCCGCCGCTTATGACCGCGGCGAGGAGGCCGGCGTCTACGCCAACGCTGCCAAATATTGCGCTGCCGAGGCCGGGTCCCGCGCCTGCGAGACGGCGATGCTGACCCACGGCGGCATGGGTTACGCCCGCGAGTACCATGTCGAGCGCTATTTCCGCGAGATCCAGATCGCCCGCGTCGCCCCGATCAGCCCCCAATTGATCCTGTCGCACATCGCCGAACGCGCTCTCGGCCTGCCGAAATCGTATTAATCGAGAGCGATCAGGGAAGTCGGTGCGATGACATTACGAGTTGCGATCGGCGGGTTGGGCGCGATTGGCAAAGTCGTTGCGCAGCACCTCGACCGCGGGATCGACGGGCTGGCGCTCGCCGCGGTATCGGCCCGTGATCAAGCCCGTGCTGAAAAGGCGATGGCGAGTTTCGCCCGGCCGGTGCCGGTGGTGCCACTGGCAAGTCTATGGGAACACGCCGACCTCATCGTCGAATGCGCGCCCGCCGCGTCGCTGCGCGAGCTTGCCGAGCCGGCCCTCGCTCACGGCCGCCGCTTGATGGTGCTGAGCTGCGGCGCGCTCCTCGACAATCTCGACCTTGTCGATCTGGCGCACCGGCACGGCGGCCGCATCTTTGTTCCCTCGGGGGCGCTGTTGGGTCTCGATGCGGTCGTCGCCGCCGCGGAGGGCGGGATGTCGAGCGTGCACATGGTCACGCGCAAGCCGCCGCGGGGCCTCTTGGGCGCGCCCTATCTCGAGGAGAACGCCATCGATATCGCCGGACTGTCCGAACCTAAACGGGTCTTCGCCGGCACGGCGCGTGAGGCGGCTCGCGGCTTTCCGGCCAATGTCAATGTGGCGGCGGCATTGGCGCTCGCCGGGATCGGACCCGACCGCACGACAATCGAGATCTGGGCCGACCCGAGCGTGACCCGCAACATTCACCGCATCGAGGTCGAGGCCGAAGCGGCTCGCTTCTCGATGCAAATCGAAAATGTGCCGTCTGCTGAAAACCCGCGCACCGGCCGGCTGACGGCGCTCTCGGTCATCGCCGCGCTGAAAAAACTGTCGAGCCCTCTCGCCATCGGAACTTGATCACGCGGCGCGGCGACCGTCTGCTTGCAAGGAGGGCGTTTGAGGAGTAGCTCCGGTGCGCAGGTGGAGGCGCGCGGTGATCCAGCGCGGCGAGAGCTATGACGAGGTCTATGGCCACTTCCGGTGGGAGCTGCCGGAGCGCTTCAATATCGGCGTCGCGGTCTGCGACCGGCACGCCGACGGCAGCCGCCGGCTGGCACTGGTTTACGAGGCGCCGGATGGCACCGTTCAACGCTTCTCTTACGACGACCTGAAACGCCTATCGAACCGTTGCGCGAACGTGCTCGCGGCGATGGGGATAGGGCCTGGTGATCGGGTCGGCGTGCTGTTGCCGCAACGCCCGGAGACGGCGATCGCACATATCGCGATATACAAGCTCGGCGCCGTGGCCCTGCCGCTCTTCACTCAGTTTGGTCCGGACGCACTCGACCACCGGCTCGGCGACAGCGCCGCACGGGCGCTGATCACCGACAGTGAAAATCTAGCGAAGGTGCCGGACGGGCGTTCCGAGCTCGCGACGATCCTCGTCGTCGAAGGCGACGCTCGCGGCAACCCACTGTTCTGGCCGAGCCTCGAACGCGCCGCCGACGAGTTTTCGCCGGCGAATACCGAGATCGACGACCCGGCCCTCGTGATCTACACCTCAGGGACGACCGGCAAGCCCAAGGGTGCGCTGCACGCGCACCGCGTGCTGCTCGGTCATCTGCCGGGGGTGCAGCTGGCGCAGAACTTCTTCCCGGCGCCGGGTGATCTCTACTGGACCCCGGCGGATTGGGCATGGATCGGCGGGCTCCTCGACGTACTGCTGCCGAGCCTCTATTTCGGCGTTCCGGTGCTCGCCCATCGCGCGTCCAAATTCGATCCTGAGGAGGCGTTTGCGCTGATGGCGCGGCAGGGCGTCAGAAACGCCTTTCTGCCGCCGACCGCGCTCAAAATGATGCGTCAG
This sequence comes from Allostellaceae bacterium, assembly GCA_035634495.1. Classification (GTDB taxonomy): domain Bacteria; phylum Pseudomonadota; class Alphaproteobacteria; order ATCC43930; family CGMCC-115725; genus AP-15. Next base: position 4,235 of record DASQCY010000461.1, on the reverse strand, counting down.
GTGCCGGCGCCGTGCGAGCGTTTCGGCCACCGCCTCCGCTCGGTCGCGAGCGGCGGCGAAGCGCTCGGCGAGGACATCCTCGGCTGGTGCCGCGAGGCCTTCGGGGTCGAGGTCAACGAGTTCTACGGGCAGACCGAGGCTAATCTGCTCGTTGGCAACTGCGCGTTGCTGTTTCCGGTGCGCCCGGGATCGATGGGTCGGGCAACCCCCGGCCACTTTGTCGAGGTCGTGGCGGCGGATGGCCGACCCCTCCCGACCGGAGAAAGCGGGATCATCGGGGTGCGGCGCCCCGATCCGGTGATGTTTCTTGGCTATTGGAACAATCCGGAGGCGACCCGTGCAAAATTCGCCGGCGGTTGGTGCCTGACCGGCGATGTCGCGGTCAAGGACGGCGACGGGTACTTCTGGTACAAGGGGCGAGAGGACGACCTGATTTCGAGCGGCGGTTATCGCATCGGTCCGACCGATATCGAGGATTGCCTGATGAAGCATCCGGCCGTGCTGATCGCCGCAGTCGTCGGCAGCCCCGACCCGCTACGCGGTGAGATCGTCAAGGCCTTCGTTGTGGCCAAGCCTGAGGTCGCGCCGAGCCCCGGTCTGGCCGAGGAAATCCGCACCTTTGTCGGTGCGCGTCTGGCATATTATCAGGCGCCGCGGGAGATCGTCTTCGTTCCGGCGCTACCCCTCACCGCCACCGGGAAGATCATGCGGCGCGAGTTGCGCGCCCTATCGGCCGTGCCGCGGTCGTCACCGTCCTAAGTTGACGCGGCCCGGTACACAGGGCGTCTGGAGGTTCCGATGTTCTGGGTTGTTGTAGCGGTTCTGTACTTCGTCCTCGCGGCGGTGGCCCCGAGCATCCTCGGCCTTTTCGTCAATCGAGCGCGACCGGATTTCCGCGCCCTGACCTTTTCCCTGCGCATCGTGTTCGTGGTAATTGCGCTGATCTGCCTGGCTGCGACCTCGTATGTCCATGTCGAGTCGGACGAAATTGCCGTGCTCAACAAGATTTACGGAACGGCCTCACTGCCCGGCGAGCACATCATCGCTGCCAATGGAGAAAAGGGTCCGCAGGCCGAGATTCTGACCCCTGGTTGGCATCCCTGGTTTCTCGTCAACGTCATCTATCAGGTCGAGAACAAAAAAGTCGTTTCGATTCCCTCGGGTAAATACGGGTTCTTGAATGCGAAGGACGGGGCGCCGCTTCGCCCCGATCAGTTCTTGGCCGATGCGTTTCCGCCCGAGCATGAGCTCGACATGCTCGACGCCGAATACTTCTTGACCCATGGCGGCCAGCGGGGGCCGCAGACGACGGTCCTGACGCCGGGAAATTACCGGCTTAACACGTACCTTTGGGACCTCAGCATCTATGACGCAGTCGATGTCGCAGAGGGCTTTGTCGGTGTCGTAAAATCCAATGTCATCGACTCCGTGCATTTCGGCAACTTGGTTGCAGACAGGCCGACCTCCTGCCAGCAAAAGACGGTCTCGACTAATGAGAGCGGCGAAGCCGTTGCCGCCAAAGAAGCAAAAACTGACGAAGGCAAGCTCACCGCCATTCTTGTCCCGGTCGGCTGCATCGGCATCTGGGAAAAAGCCCTGCAACCCGGCCGCTACTACGCCAATGAAAAGGCCTACAAGATCACGATGATGAGCACCCGCGTGCAGACCTGGGAATTCAAGGGGGGATATATTAGACGTTACATTGATCTTAGCCTCGATCAGGCAGGCAATCTTAAGCAGACAGAACGATCTAAAGAAGTCCCGGTGCCTCAGGGATCCGCTGACCCTGCGATCACCCCGTTTGTCGAGGGCTGGCTGGTGCCGCTCGAGCTTCGGGTGCTCGCCCAGGTCACGCCCGACAACGCGCCGTTTGTCGTCGCGTCGGTCGGCGGATTGCCGGAAATCGAAAACAACATCATGGTCCCGACGATCCGCTCGATCGTGCGCAACGTCGTCGGCGCTCAGGGTCGTCACGTCCTGGACCTTGCCGACAATCGCGCCGAACTAGAGCACGCCGTCGAGGATGCCATTCGCCCGGAGGGATTGCGGGCGGGGATCGTCATCAAGGAGGTCAAGTTTGGTGAGCCGGCATTGCCGCCCGAGCTGCTGGTTTCGCGACTGCGCCAGCAGCTGGCCGATCAGCTTCAGGTCACCTACCAGCAGGAGCAGAAGGCGCAGACGCAACGGATCGAGACCGAAAAGGCCCGCGCAACCGCCGAACAACAGCACCAGCTCGTCGAAGCCGTGATCGGCGTCCAGGTCTCCGAGCAGAATAAAAACGCGGCAAAGCTTCGCGGCGAGGGGCAGAAGCTCGAGCTCGAGGAAATCGCCCAAGGTCAACGGGCGCAAGCCGACGTGCTCGGCCAGGACCGGGTGCTGACCATTACTCTCGTCCAGCAGCTCCTAAAAACTATCGAAGAGAAACCCGAGATCGTTGCGTTGATCGGGCGGCTCGTTCCGCAAACCGTCGTGTCGACGGGTGGCCAAGGAACCGGCCTCGACAGCGCCGCAGCGATCCTCGGAGCGCTGATCAACAATGGCGGTGGCGCCACGCCGGCGCTTGCCGGACCATCGTCGAAAAAGTGATTTGTTCGGAAGCGAATTCACATGGCCGATATTGTCCTGATCAATCCGCGCTTTGAGATTTCGTATTGGGGCCTCGAACACGCGATGCCGTTTCTTGGCGTCAAAGCGATCCTGCCGGTTGCCAATCTGCCCCTTCTCGCGGCACTGACCCCGGCCGGACATAAGGTCACCCTCGTCGACGAGAACATCGAGCCGATCGATTTTGCCCGCTGCGCCCGGGCCAATATCGTGGGCGTGACCGGCATGAACGTCCAGCGCGAGCGGATGAAGGAAATCCTCGATCAGCTCAAGCGCCGCGGCGTCTTCACGGTCGTCGGCGGCCCATGGGTTACGGTAAACGAGGACGACTTCGCCGGTCTCGCCGATGTCATATTTATTGGCGAGGCCGAGCAGACTTGGCCACGGTTCCTCGACGAGTGGGGCGAGGGACGCCATCGAATCCGCTACGAGCAGGCCGAGCGGACCGACATGGCGACCGTTCCGGTCCCGCGTCTCGATCTGCTGCGAATGCGCGACTACGCATTCGGCAGCGTTCAGTTCTCGCGCGGTTGCCCTTTCGAGTGCGAGTTCTGCGACATCATCGTGACTTTCGGCCGCCGTCCGCGGATCAAGAGTTCGGCCCAGGTACTCGCCGAACTCGACGCCCTCGTTGCCGCGGGCAAGCCTGCTGCCTTTGTCGTCGACGACAATCTGATCGGCAACAAGAAGGCGATCAAGCCGATACTGCGCGATATCGTCGCTTGGCAAGAACAGCACGGCTTTCCGGTGACATTGGTGACTGAAGCCTCGATCGATCTGGCCGACGACGCGGAGCTGATGGAGCTGATGGTCGAGGCGAACTTCGTCAGCGTCTTCGTTGGGATCGAGACTCCCAATGAAGCCTCGCTGCGTGAGACCAAGAAGCTGCAAAACCTGCGCAGCCGCGGTGGCACCATGCTCGAAAAGGTGCACCGGCTCCAAGATGCGGGAATAGAAGTCTGGTGTGGCATCATTGTCGGGTTCGACAATGATGAGGCGGGCATTTTTGCCGCCCAGAATCGCTTTGTGCGCGCGTCGCGGATCGTTAATGCGATGGTCAACATGCTCGTGGCGATACCGAGAACTCCCCTCTACAATCGTCTTGCAGGCGAAGGCAGGCTCGACCTTTCGGAGGAGTGGGCGGGCTATGGAGGCTTCGGCACAAATGTTGTGCCGCTTAGGATTGGTCGCGAGGCGCTCTACGCCGGCTATATCGGGCTGATGCGCGAGCTTTACTCAACCGACGCCTATTTTGGACGGCTAGACGAGTTATTCTTCAGTGGACGCTTTCAGCTGTCAAAAGCGCGCAAACGATATTTGCGCCGTCACCCGATCAATTGGTTCAAGCTCAATGTACGGCTTTTTTTCGAAGCGGTCGGAATGTTCGTGATGTTGATGCGAGGCGTGCCCGATCGGGCATTGCGCCGCGAATATCGCCGCCGCTTGCTACGAGCGGCGTGGCGCAGTTGGGATGCAGACATGATCTGGAATTACGCCCTTAAATGCGCGATGCACTATCACATCGATAGGATCGTCCAAGAGCTGCTCTCTCGGTCACAGCCTTCGACCCGCCTCGCCGCTTGAGTCACCGGAGAAACAATGGCTCATCCGATCGTCTACGGCCCGGCCTT
>DASQCY010000460.1:0-2464 GCA_035634495.1 Allostellaceae bacterium | reverse complement strand
ATGGCGAGATTCCAAACCCTCGACGACATCGATGTCCGCGGCAAGCGCGTCCTGCTGCGCGCCGATCTGAACGTTCCGGTCAAGAATAGCGTCGTTACCGATGCCACCCGGATCGAGCGTCTGGCCCCGACGATTGAGACGCTGATCGAGAAGGGCGCCAAGGTGATCGTGATGTCGCATTTCGGCCGTCCGCAGGGCCGGCCGGATCCGGCCTGTTCTCTACGGCCGCTGGTAGCGCCGCTGAGCAAGGCAATCGGCGGCCGAGAGGTCGCCTTCGCTGGAGACTGCATCGGCGAAGAGGCGAAACGGGTCGTTGCGGCGCTTCGGCCCGGGCAGGTCGCTCTTCTCGAAAATCTCCGCTTCCACGAGGGCGAAGAGGCGAATTCGCAAGATTTTGCGCGGGCCTTGGCCGAACTCGGCGACGTCTATGTCGACGACGCATTCTCGGCTGCGCATCGTGCGCACGCCTCGATCGCGGCCCTCGCGCACTTGCTGCCGGCTGCCGCCGGCAAATTGATGCAGGCCGAGCTCGGCGCGCTCTCGGCCGCTCTCGAAACCCCGGCGCGGCCGGTTCTGGCGCTCGTCGGCGGCGCCAAGGTGTCGACCAAGCTCGACCTGCTGCGCTTTATCATGGGCAAGGTGGATTACCTGGCGATCGGCGGTGCAATGGCCAACACCCTGCTGTTTGCCGAGGGTGCGGAGGTCGGCCGCTCGCTATGTGAGCGCGACATGGCGGACAACGCGCGCCGGCTTCTGGCACTCGCACGCGAGCGCAACTGCCGCGTGATCCTTCCTGAAGACGCTGTCGTCGCCTCCGATCTCGCGACCGGGACCGCGGCCCACAACGTCCCGATTGATGCGGTCCCGAGCGATATGATGATCCTCGATATCGGCCCGAGGACGGTATCCCGCATTGCCACGGCCCTCGAAGAGGCGAGAACCCTTGTCTGGAACGGACCGCTTGGCGCCTTTGAGACACCGCCCTTCGACCGGGCCACGGCGGCGGTGGCGAGAAAGGTCGCCGAGCTCACCCAAGCCGGCAAATTGCTCAGCGTCGCCGGCGGCGGCGACACGGTCGCAGCCCTCGCCGCGGCCGGGATGACCGACCAGCTGTCCTACGTCTCGACCGCGGGCGGCGCCTTTCTCGAGTGGCTGGAAGGCCGCGAATTGCCCGGCGTCGCGGCACTCGCCGCGACCGCTAAAAGCTCTCCAACAGGAGACGTCGCATGAACGCCTCGGATGTCATGACCCGCGAAATCTTGTCGGTCGGGCCGGACACGACGGTTGCCGAAGCCATTCGGACGATGCTCGACAACCGCATCAGCGGTCTGCCGGTGATCGACGAGGCCGGCCGGCTGGTCGGAATTCTGACCGAGGGTGATCTGATGCGCCGCGGCGAGACCGGAACCGAGCGCCAGCGCCCGCGTTGGCTCGAGATCTTGATGGGCCCGGGGCGGCTGGCGGGGGAATATGTTCGAACCCATGGGCGCAAGGTCGACGGCATCATGACGCGTGACGTCGTCAGCGTGACCCCGGACACGCCGCTCAAGGAAGTGGTGGAGCTGATGGAACGCCGCCGCATCAAGCGGGTGCCGGTGCTCGACGGTGATGTGCTGGTCGGCATCCTCAGCCGCGCCGACCTGCTGCGTGCGCTCCTCGGCGCGCTCGAGGAAAAGCCGGCTCCGGTGACGAGCGACGAGGAGATCCGCGACCGCATCCTCGCGGAGTTGGCGAGAGCTGCTTGGGTGCCGCGCGACGGCGTCACGATCACCGTCGAGAACGGCGTCGTCGACCTCAACGGCGTGATCCTTGACGAGAAGGAACGCGGGGCGCTACGCGTCGCCGCCGAGAATGCGCCGGGAGTCAGAGCCGTCGAGGATCACCTCGTCTGGGTCGAACCGGTCTCCGGCACTGTCATCGATGCTCCTCGGGACGCACGATCCAGCGAGGAGCGGGCGACGACAGGGCAGGGGCGACCACCCCGATAAACCACATGCTTAGCCGCCGCCTTTCTCTGGTCTTCTGTCATTTGACGCTCGTGGCGAGCGCCGCTCCAGCGCGCGCCGAGCAGTAGAGGCTCCCGACGGCGGCAATATCGCCGCAGCACTCCGCTGACGAGGCGGCATCGCCTCCCGTTCCCTGCCGCTACGGGAAACTCAGGGAAAAATTTTTTCGGACTCCCTCGACGCCGAAAAATCGCGTGCAATCATAGACTTGGGTCACGACTACGGCAAAAATCGAAGGCTGGCAGGGAACCGGCAGGGAAGCCCCAAAATCCTCGGATCGCCGCTTGGCATCACCCGATCATGGCCAACATAACAAGTCGTTAATTGACATTTTCTCACGGTCCTGATATGTAGTGCGGAACTTCGCCGTGGCAAGAGGGCGGTGGTGTCGCCCCCGCGCGCGGGTGAAAAGGATCGCAGGAGCCCCCGATGTCCGCGAACAAAACGTGGGAGAACAA
>DASQCY010000459.1:0-9780 GCA_035634495.1 Allostellaceae bacterium | reverse complement strand
CCACGGGATCTTTACCCTCGGACCCACGACAATCGCACGGATCGATCGCGACCGGCTCATCGGGGAGATCATCGACCATCCCAATGTGACCATTGCCTTGTGGTGGAATGCGCTTCAGCGAGAGGCCATCCTTCGTGAGCGCATCACCGCGATCGGCCGGCGCGATGCCTATGCACGCGTGGCCCATCTACTTTGCGAGATGTTCCAGCGTTTGAGGTTGGTGGGCGAGACGGTCGACCAGCGCTACATGCTGCCGGTCACGCAGGCAGAGATGGGGGATGCGCTGGGCATCTCAGAGGTTTACGCCAACCGCATGCTGCGGCGCCTGCAAAATGAGAAGCTGATCGTCTACGACCAACGAGTTGTGAGATACCTGACCTGGACGCGCTGAAGCACGCCGCCGAGTTCGACGGGCAATATCTCCATTTCGACGGCGCGCCGCAGGCGGTACGTGATGCTGTTTCCGCACAACGCTTGATGCCATAGTCCCCTGCGCTCCCGCGCTCGATTACTGCGTCAATCTGCCGCAGGTACGTGTAGCCTACACCCTGCGCAGGAGGCGGACCGGGTCGGTCACCGGTTAATATTTGTTGGGGCCGCCTGGCCGGGGTTCGGCCTAGGCTTTCATCGGGGCACGCCATAGCGACCACTACTCGAGGGGATCAGGGGAATGCTCATCTGGAAATGGAGGCGCTCCGATGGAAGACCCGGCGATCCTGAAGATGAATATCGATCATTTTAAGCGATTGCTGGAGATCGAGGCTGACCCAACCAAGCGGCAGACCGATCCTAAGCTGATCCGAGAAACAGAGGAGAAACTGCAGCAAGATAGGCTTTCGTCCGGGGCGATACCGCAAACCGGGTTATCGCGACGGCCGACTTCTACAAGCGCAGGCGACGACCGCCGCCGCGACGGCGTCAGCTCAGCCAAATCGCTTCCGCCCGAGGCCGCTGCTACTTCGGTTGCAGAACCAGAGGTGCGCGAGGCCTCTCTGGCCGCCCTGCACCAGCTCAGTGCGGGCCTCACCGCTGCAACCAGTTATCTTGCATCCACCATTCGGCTGGCGGAAACCGACGCCGCTCTGGCGGCGACGTCACCACATCGCGCCGAAATCTCGGAAAAGGCCTTGGCTCAGGTTAGCCGGGCGGACGAGGCAGCCAAGCGGCTTCGACAATTATTGGACAAAGAAAGGGCAGAATTCGCACCGATTTGCCGCGGTCACATTGACCAGGAGGAAGGCGAGCTGCGTCAAGCGCGAGACATCGAGCAGCTCGGCCACCTGACCGAGGGGATCGGGCACGACCTTGGCAACTTGTTGACCATATTACAGTACTGCCTCGAAATGCTGAGCGGCCGGCAGGCCAATCCCCAGCTGCAGGCCAAGGTCGATATGGCACTCCAGACAATCGATCGCGCCGAAAGGCTGAGCGGACAGCTCTTCGACGTCGCCCGTAGGCCGCCGTCGACGATCGCGCCCGTGAATCTCAACGCGCAGCTGCGCCACATGGCCGATCTGCTCACCGCGACTGTTGGCAACGCGGTGTCGCTCGAGATCGATCTCGAGGCGAGGCTGTGGCCGGTTTTCGTCGATCCCGCCCGGTTCGACCTCGCCGTCATCAATATCGCGGCCAATGCGCGCGATGCCATGCCCACAGGCGGCGTTCTGCGCATCAGGACCTTCAATACGGCGGCGCCTGAAGAGACGGGCGAGGCGGCGGATTTCGTCGCGGTGGAAATCTCCGACAGCGGGACAGGAATGTCCCCCGAGACCCTCGCGCGAGCGTTCGATCCGTTCTTTACGACCAAGGAGCCGGGCAAGGGGACCGGCCTCGGGCTCAGCATGGTGCACAGCTTCGCCCGGCAATCGGACGGGACGGTCGCAATCCGCAGCGAAATCGCCCGTGGCACCACGGTGAGCTTGCACCTGCCGAGAAGCCCGGAGCGACCGCAAGATCGATTTTGGTCCCAAGCGGCATCGGACGCCCGCCTTCATCAGGGAGCGTCCCAATGATCACCTCCGGCGCCCGCGGCACCCCAAGGAAGCCGATGCCGCCACCTGAAGACAAGCTCGCCTCCCCGCCCCAACGAGATTTGTGTGAGGCGTCATTGGCTGCCTTACACGAGCTCAGTGAACGCTTGACAGCTGCGACGAATTATCTCGCAGCCGCCCTTCGCCTCTGTGAAACCGAGTCGGTAACCGCAGCGATGCAGCCGCGTTATACCGAGATCCTCGAAAGGGCGCTCGGTCAGATCAGCCAAGCCAACGAGGAACTGAGGCGATTGCGAAAACAATTGACCATCGGCACGAGGAAGGCTTGACTGGTTTACCGGGTGTGCTTTCTCGACGAATTCGCCAGATTCGATACCGTCGTGAGGGCCTGTCAGCGTGCAATCGTTATCCGCTGTGCGCCGAGCCGCGAGCGGGCAATCGAGGCTGCCAAAAAGCGTTTTGCCCGGCTCGAGGGCATTCGCGATTGGCGCGATCATGCGAGGATCATCGAAGTGAGCACCATCGACGATGATCCGCCCCTGGGGGTAAGCCACCGATAAGCCCGCCCCGCCGCAGTCAGCGGAGGGGCATGGCGAACTCTAGTCTCGCAGGGCGGCGGGCCTCGCACCGGCATTCAGCCGATCGAGCACGATAGTCGTGCGCGCTGCCACCCGCATCAGATCGGATGCCGCCTGCCGCAGCCGTTCGCGCGTTATCGGCACGTTCTCGGCGAGCGCCACGTCAAAGCTCGACCGAAATGCCTGGATTGCCGCTTCGGCATCGGCACGAAGCTCGGCATCCAACCCGGCTGTGAGGGCCACAGCCCGCCTCACGGGTTGGGTCTTGCCGCGTTGCGCCTGAGGTGCTGCTGCCCGGTTTGGCTCGGTCGGTGCGGGCGCCATAGACGGAGTGAAGCCTGGCTCGCTCCCTCGGTCGCGGTGTTCCGCAACTGGCGGTGCGGTTACTTGTTGGAGCGTGGGCGCCCTTCTCGCCACGAGCGACGAATTGGATCGGTCGTTCGCGCCGCCGCCAATCCTGGCCGCTTGAGAGAGCTCAGGCTTAGTCGGGGTTTGGACGGGAGCCGGTCGCTGGTCGGACACAACCGCTCGCTCCTTAGCGCGCTTAAGAATATAGTGGATGGCGGGGGCGGTGCAGCCGTAATTCCGAGCAATACTCGAAATGGGTTCACCCTGCGAATGGCGTTCCGCGATGGCGCTCCATTCGCTTTGCGGGACTTTGGCCATCTTTCTCTGTGACTTCCACGTACGATTATCGGGCGGTGCCGGCAGGACATCCCCGGTTAATGCAAATCCGCGTACGATTTAGCTTGAGCCGCTGATGGTGCCGCACGCCTTAAGGCAAGCGGCACCGGAAATCTCGTTCAAGACGAGGAAGATAGCGGCTACTTTAAGATTGGATCTGTCGCTAAGAAATTCAAGATCGTCGCGCTAGGGTTGTAAACTCGATCACTCCCGATTGACCTGGATCAAGTCGCGCCGGCGCCCAGGGGGCCAAATTGAGCTACCGCAACAGGAGATCCGGATGGCCAGTGATCGTCGATTGCAGCAATGTCGAGCGAAGGACGCGAAGGCGACGCGCACGCTCCGTTCGACGGGCAAAAGGACCAAGAGACCGCGGGCAGAGGAGCTGAGCCCGGAGCAGCGCGTGGAGCTCGCGCAGCAGATCGAGGCAAAGGAGTTCCGCGGAAAACCGCCATCGATCTAATTCTAATTGGCGGAGCTGTCAGCCCAAGACGAGCGCATGGCGGGCGGCTGCCAGGCAGGCTTCCGGTCCAGCGCCGGCATCGATAACAACCCAGTCGACCGGCCCGGCATCCTGCCGCAGCTGTTGCGCGAGGACCTCGGGCGATGCATCGGAGGCGTCGCGGCATCGTGCGCGAAGGCGACGCTCCATCTCCGACGCTGGAGCTGCGAGCCACAGACCGGAAAACGGAATCGAGGCTGCCTTAGCTACTGACGCGAAGGATTGGCGTTCCTCGGGCCCCAGGGAGACGGCATCGATAATCACCGAATACCCTGCAGCGAGCGCCGCTGTCGCTCTTTGGCGGAGCGCGTCGTAGACTCGACGCGATGCTTCCGGTGTATAGGCGCCCGCCGGGAGTCGCGTTTCCGGGGCAACCCCGAACAGACGCTTGCGGGTCACGTCGCTGCGCAGCACCCTCGCGCCGATTTTTGGGGCGAGGGCAGCGGCGAGCGTCGACTTGCCCGACCCACTGAGACCGCCGATTGCGATGAGACGGCAGGGCCGCGGGCGCAGCAGTCGAGCTGCAAGGTCGAGGTAGCGGCGTGCTTCGGTGGTCATTTCCAGCTTTCTCTTTGCATGCGCCACCCGGTCTATTGCTGTCGCCGTGACATGCGCCCGGATCGCCGCGCGCAGCGATAAAAAGAGGGGCATGGCTGGAAGCCCATCATCCTCGTCGGTCAGATCGAGGTAGCGGTTCAAGACCAGACTGGCAAAATTCGTCAGCCCGCGATGCTCGAGATCCATCAGCAAGAAGGCAAGATCATAAAGGACGTCGATAGAGGCGAGGGCGTCCGAGAATTCGAGGCAATCGAATAGGGTCGGCTTGCCGTCGACAAGGCAGATGTTGCGGAGGTGCAGATCCCCATGGCAGCGTCGCACTTTTCCTGCCGCGCGCCGCTGGTCAACCAGCCCGCTAACGGCCGCGAGCCGCTGCAACGATTTCTCCCGGATTTCGTCAATGCATTCAAGGGCAAAACCGGCACCCTGGGCTGCTACCAGACAGCAGTGGTTCGTCTCTATGGTATCGTTCAGCGCCGCTGCGCCGCCGTAATCAAATCGCCGGCTGGCCATTGCATGGAAATCGGCAATATGGCCCGCGAGCTCGTTCATCAGGGGTACGCTGAACCCGCTGGTTTGGGCAAGGGCGTCGAACAATGATGACTGCTCGAAGCGCCGCATAACCACGACCCAATCGATCGCCGGACCGTTGGCCGCGAAGCCGATTTTTCCGTCCAGCATGCGGGCTAGGGCTCGGACTTCCAGGTAAAGGGTCGGCGCCGTGCGGCGGTTCAGAGCGAGCTCGGCGTCACAAGCCCGCCGGCGATGCTCCGAGGTAGAGAAGTCGAGGTAAGGATATTTTACGGCACGCTTGAGCTTGTAGGCGCAGTCACCGGCGAGGAAGACCAGCGACACATGCGTCTCAATGATTTCGACCTGTTCTATTGCCGGTCCATAGGATGACGGCTCGCTCAGAAAGGTAATGACAGCTTGCTGATCATCGATCATCGCTGAGTGGGCCGGCTCGGGTCCCGGGGCGCGTCACATCAACGGTTGTGTGGGCACAAATTCCGTGTGGTCCTCGACGCCCCGGACGCCCGCGGTGTTCTCGGCGGCGATGCGCAACGCTCGGCGCTCATCCTCCGATCCGACGATACCCCAGAGATGGACGACCCCGTCCGTGACGACGACACGGCCGTCACTTGCATCCGCCCACTTCTGTTCCCGCAACTCGGCGAGCAACAGGCGGTGGATAGTGCGGTCTTGCTCTTCGTCTTCCGTTCTAGCTCCCCCGGTGACTAGCACTTTTAAGAGGTCGGCGCGGCTGACGATGCCGACAATCTTGCCGTCATGCACGACCGGCACGCGCTTGATCTTTTTTGCCTCGAGCAGATCGGCGATCTCGCCGAGCGTCGCCATTTCGTCGACGCTGAAGACCTCCCGGGTCATGATGTCCGCTACCCGCTTGGCGCGCGATTTGATGTATTCGGCGGCCAGCCGGGAATTCGAGGAAAACGGCTCGCTCCAGCGCGGGCAATGGCGTTCTGTTCCGGTCTCGACTCGGCGCAGCAGGTCTCCTTCGGTGACGATCCCGACAAGTAGTCCGTCCCCGCCCAGGACAGGAACCCCGCTGATGCGAAGATTGATCATCAGCCTCGCAAGCCCTTCAACGGTCGTATCCGGCGACGCGGTCACCACCGCCCTGACCATCACGTCTCTCGCCCTCATACGTTCCTCCTGTATCGCGACGGCCCAAAGCTATCCGCGCCCGCAGCACCAGCATTGACTTGGATCAACGCAATATTCCGCGCGCGACCTATCTCTCGATGGAGGTGAAGCAGGAGGCAGCCTTGTGATCGTTCCTTGGACCATCGGGAGTCTGCTGCGCGATCTCACCGCGCGCGGAGAGCACCCAGCCGTCATCTCGTTCGACGAAGACGGCATCATGACATGGGGCAGCGAAAAGCTCGCTGAGAAGGTGCTGAGCTTGGCTCGCAACCTGCGCGAAAATGGGGTCGGCAGAGGGACCGCAGTGGCGCTCTGGGCACCAAACTCGCCGGTCTGGATCGCCACAGCTCTGGGCGTCCTGGCGTCCGGCGGGATGCTGGTGCCAATCGACGATTTGGCAGACGCGGAGCAGTTCGAAGCGGCGCTGAATTCTAGCGGCGCCCGGCTGGTCCTTACTACGGCGCGCCATCTCGACGCGAGCGTCGCCATCCTGCGCGCCCACGATGTCACTGCGGTTCGTGTCGATGAGGGCGGGCGCTCCGGGATGGGCACAACGGCCGGTCAGGCTTTGGCGAACAAGCAAGCCGAAGACCTCTCCGTGCCGGCTGATGACGAACCGGCCATGTTGTCCTGGACCTCCGGCACGACCGGCTCGCCCAAGGCATTCACGCTGACGCTTCGCAACATCGCAAGCAATGTCGAGGCCTTGCAGAAAATAGCTGTCGTCGGTCCGCGCGATCGCGCGCTGCTGCCGTTGCCGCTGCACCACGCCTATCCCTTTGTTGTCGGGATGCTGACCACGCTAACTCTCGGAACGACGATCGTTTTGCCGGGCGGCACGACCGGGCCAGCGCTCATGAGGGCATTGCGCAAGGCGAATGTCACCATCATCATCGGAGTCCCGCGCCTTTATGAGGCGCTCTGGGCAGCGATCGAGGCGCGGCTCAAGGGCTACCACCTTACGCTGCGCCTGGCATTCAGGGTGCTGCTGAAAGCGACGATCTTTGTTCAGCAGTCGAGCGGGATTCGTCTAGGACGTTTTCTGTTTGCGCCTGTTCGGCACGGCATTGCGCGGCAGCTGCGACTGCTGGTATCTGGTGGCGCACGGCTCGGGAGGGAGACCGAGGCGCAGCTGGAAGCTTTCGGCTGGACGGTGCTCTCGGGATACGGGCTCGCCGAAACCGCGTCGCTGTTCACCGGCAATCGTCTGAACGCCCGCCCTCTCGGTAGCGCTGGTCGCCCGCTCGCCGACGGCGAGGTTCGGGTCGCGCACCCCGATGATCAGGGGATCGGCGAGATCGAGCTCCGTGGAAGCTCGATTACCAGCGGCTATCTCAACAATCTCGAGGCCAATCAGGCGGCGTTCACTCCGGACGGATGGTTCCGCACTGGTGATCTGGGGTTCCTCGATCGGGATGGTTTCTTGTTCGTCACCGGGCGCACCAAGGAAGTCTTGGTGCTGGGAGGCGGCAAGAAGGTGATCCCCGAGGATCTCGAGCGGGTCTATGGCAGTGCTCCCGAAATATCGGAGATCGCGGTGCTGGAGGACAAGGGCGCGCTCGTCGCCCTCGTGCGCGCGGATCCCGTCAAACTGCGGCAGCGAGGAGCGACAAACCTGCGCGATGCCGTTCGTGTCATCCTGGGGGAGCAGGCCCAGCATCTGCCTTCCTATGAACGATTGTCAGGGTTTGCGCTAACCGATCAGCCACTCCCGCGAACTCGTCTCGGGAAATACCGGCGCTTCCTGTTGCCTAAGCTCTATGCCCAAGCGGCGGCGGGAGGCGGAAGACGTGCCGTACATACCCCAGGACCCGAGGATGCAGCGTTGTTGCGCGACCCGACCGCAGACGCGGTTTGGACCTTGCTACGCCAACGTTACCCGGACCAGGCGCTTGACCTGGACATCAGTCTCAGCCTCGATTTGAACCTGGACTCGTTCGCCTGGATGGAGCTGACGATCCTGTTGCAGGACCGGCTGGGCATCCATCTGTCCGACACGGACATCTCCCGGATCGAGACGATCCGCGACCTGCTGCGCCTGTCGGCCGAGCAACGGACGGGAGCTCGCCCGCTGCCGCGTGAAGAACTAGCCATCGCGATGGACATAGAGCGCTGGCTGGCGCCGACCGCCACGCTGCTGACTGCGGTGGGCTTCGTGCTCTACGCGCTGAACTGGCTGTTCATGCGTGGGCTGTTCCGCCTGCGGTTCACCGGCGTCGAGAGGCTTCCCGAGGCAGGTCCATTCGTGGTTACGCCCAACCACGTCAGCTATTTGGACGCCTTGGCAATTGCTGCGGCGCTACCCTGGCGCCGGCTGTGGCACGTCTATTGGTCCGGCGGCATGCTGCTCTTGTTTTCGAGCACGGTTGCTCGCCTGTTCTCGCGAGCCATGCATCTGTTCCCTGTCGATTCAAGGTATCCCGATGCGGCGCTCGAAACGGCTGTCCGGGTACTGAGGTCAGGCAATATATTGGTCTGGTTTCCCGAGGGCTGGCGTTCCCCCGACGGAACCCTTCAGCGTTTTCTGCCCGGAATCGGCCAGCTGCTGATGCGCAGCGGAGCGCCGGCTGTGCCGGCATATATCGCGGGCGCATTCGAGGCATTACCGCGGGGGCGCCGCATCCCAAAGTTTCGCCGTATCACCGTGACCTTTGGCCGGCCCTCGCCGGTCGCCTCCTTACGTGCAAGCGGCATCGGCCGGACCGACGAAGAGCGGGCTGCCAATGCGCTGCGCCAGTGTGTCATTGCTCTCGGCGTAGAGGCGGCTGGTGCAGCGGGGCCACCATTCGCCGCTGGTCAGCCCGCTGATACCGTCAGTACCCGCCAGTAAGTCCGGCTGTTCAACAGGGGGCGTTCGTTGATCTGCATCAACGCAGCACGCGCATGTCAGCATCACTTTTGTTTCGATGGATGGAGAACATGATGCGTGTTTCGCGAACTAGTCGGCCGGTCGGACGAATGCAAACCCAGCGATCGAGCCTCGCGGGATCGCGGTTAATTCTCTTGCTTGCCCTCGCCCTGCTGTCGGCGGGCTGCACGCAACTCGATCGAGACTATCCGGTGGCGCCGTCTCAGGACCATGCTCGGCTACCGAGCCTTGCCCCTGTCGTGCAGGCCGTGATGCCTGCAGTGGTTCATGTCTCGGCTGTCCAAAGACCGAGCAGGATGACAATTGGCGAAGAAAACTCCGCGGGACTCCGGCGCTCGAAGCACCAGAGCGCTGGCCGCGGTTTGCCACCCGCGGCGCTCGACGAGCTGTTGCGCCGCTTTTTCGGCATGCCGGAAATGCCGATCAGAGCGACGGGCTCAGGTTTCATCATCGATCCCGCCGGTTACATCGTCACCGAGGACCACGTCGTCGAGAACGCCGAGGAGGTGACGGTGACTGTCCAAGAAGGAAAGAGGCATACGGCCCGGATCATCGGGCGCGACCCCAAGACCGATCTTGCGCTTCTCAAAATCGATGCGGACCATCCATTGCCGTATGTCGGTTGGGGCGACAGCGATACTGCACGCGTGGGCGACTGGGTCGTGGCCATCGGCAATCCTTTTGGCCTCGATGCCACCGTCAGCAGCGGGATCATTTCCGGACGACGTCGCGACATTCACCTCGGCCCCTATGACGACTTCCTGCAGATCGATGCAGCGATCAATCTTGGCAATTCTGGCGGTCCTACCTTCGACCTCAACGGTCGCGTGATCGGGATCAACACGGCCATCTATTCGCCGAATACCGGTTCGGTCGGGATCGGCTTCGCTGTTCCGGCAAATCTTGCGCAACCGGTGATCGCGCAGTTAA
>DASQCY010000458.1:0-2577 GCA_035634495.1 Allostellaceae bacterium | reverse complement strand
GCGGTCCCAGGCCTGGTTGGCGCAGGCGACGTCATAGGCGGCGCTGCGCTCGTTGGCGAAGGCGTGCGCGGCGTCATAGCGGTAGATCTCGTGCTTGACGCCGGCGCTTTTCAGCACCTGCTCGAGATCGTTGACCGCAGCCGGCGTGCACCAATCGTCCTGGTTCGCGAAGTGCCCCTGGAACGGCACGCGGATCTTGGCCGGGTCGGCGAAATCCTTTGGCGGGATGCCGTAGAAGCAGACGGCGGCGCTGACTTCGTGAATATGCACCGCGGCGGCGATCGTCAGCGCCCCGCCCATGCAAAAGCCCATCACCGCTAGCTTGTCGCTGTGCTTCCACAGTTGCAGCGCAGCGCCGCGCAGGTCCTGATGCGTCGCCGCGGGAAAATCAAGCCCGGTCATCAGATGGTTGGCCTCGTCGGGCTCGGTCGTCAGGCGGCCCTTGTAAAGATCGGGCGCTAATGCGTTGTAGCCAGCGCGCGCGAAGCGGTCGGCGACTCCGCAAATCTGGTCGTTGAGACCCCACCACTCCTGAATGACGATGACCCCGGGCCGGTCGTGGCCGGCCATCGCCAGGTAGCCCTTGGTTGCCGTGCCATCCGGCCGGGCAAAGTCGGTCATGATACCCATCGATACTCCTCCTGATTAGGCATTTGCGAAGGCCGGCATGACCTCCTTGGTGAACAGCTCGACCGACCGCATCGCCTCGTCGTGGCTGATCGTGCCAAAGGCAAAGTCGCAGACATAGTAGTTGACGCCGGTCGCCGCGATCTCGCCGGCAATGTAATCGCGAACTTGGGCAGGACTGCCGGCGATCGCGTCGCCGTGCTTTTGCAGAATGCCGAAATCCTCGGGCAGTGCCGCTTCGAGCGGAAACGGCACGTTATATTCGTGCCACAGCAGCCCCATGTGGTGCCGCCACGCCGGGTAGCCGCGCCGGGCCGTAGCCAGCGCCTCGGCCTCGGTGTCGGCGATGATGATGTGGCGGTTGACGCCGAGCATCGGCAGATCGGCCTCGGAGCGGCCCAACTTCTTCCATTCCGCGCGATAGCTGTCGGTGATCGCGCGGACCTGCTCTGGCGGCCGCCGGGTCACGGTGTTGGCGGCGTTGGCCGCCGTCCAGGCCACACTCGCCGGGTTGCCGAGCCCGTACCATACCGGCAGCGGCTGCTGAAACGGCTTCATCACGATCGGCACATTGTCGAAATGGTAGAATTCGCCGTGAAAGGTCAACCGGTCCTCGGTCAACCCGCGGCGGATGACCTCGAAGGCCTCGCGGAACTGCTTGGCGCCGGTATCAAAGTCGACGCCGTAGAACCCGACCTCGACCGGCGAAATGCCGCGCCCGACCCCATACAGAAACCGCCCGCCACTCATCTGGTCGAGCATGCAGATCTCGTCGATCAGCCGCAGCGGGTGGTAGAGCGGCAGCAGATAGACCATCGGCCCAAAGCGCAATTGCTCTGTCCGCTGCGCGACCGCGGATAGAAACACGCTCGGTGACGGCGCATAGCCAAGCGGCGTGTTGTGGTGCTCGGCGAGATGGTACCCGTAGAACCCGGCGCGGTCATAGGCTTCGATCAGCTTGAGCCGCGCCTCGAAATGCTGGCTGAGCGGCAGGCCGCTGTCGTCAAGGTGGTCAAAGATCCCAAAGCGCATGGTTTCTCCCTTTGAGCACCTGATCAGGCATGGCCAAGGCCGGCATGACCTCCTGCGCGAACAGCTCGACCGACCGCTTGGCCTCATCGAGGGTGATATCGCCGAAGGCCATGTCGCAGACGAAGTAGTTGATGCCGGAACCCTCGGCCTGCGCGGCGACATAGTCGCGCGCCCCGGCCGGGGTGCCGGCAAAAGCGACACCGTGGCGCTGCAGGACATCGAATTCGTCGGCAAGCTCGCCCTGCAACGGGAACCGGACGCCGCGCCGCTCCCACAGCACTTCCATGTTGCGGCGCCACGGCCGGTAGGCTCGTGCCGCAATGTTGCGAGCCTCCTTCTCGGTCTCCGCGACGACGATGTGGCGCGTCACCCCGATGCAGGGGAGTGTGTCCGGTCGCTTCCCGAGCGCCGCCCATTCGGCCTGGAACTGTTCGACGAGCGAGCGCATCGCCGGCATCGGCCGCAGGAACGAGACCAGGTTGACATCATTTTCGGCGGCCCACGATAGGGTCTCCGGCCGCGAGACGCCGTACCACAGCGGCGGATGCGGGAGTTGCGCCGGCTTCAGCACGATCGGCACCGCGTCGAAATTGTAAAACTCTCCGCGATAGGTCAGCTCGTCATGGGTCAGCCCCAGGCGGATCACCGCGAGCGCCTCCTCGTACTGCTGCATGCCATGCGCGAAATCGACGCCGAAGAACCCGACCTCGATCGGCGAGATGCCGCGGCCGACGCCCAGCAGAAAGCGGCCCGCGCTCATTTGGTCGAGCATGCAGATCTCTTCGATCAGCCGCAGCGGGTGATAGAGCGGCAGCAGATATACCATCGGCCCGAAGCGCAGCTGCCGTGTCCGCTGCGCAACAGCGGAGAGGAAGACACCGGGCGACGGCGCGTAGCCGAGTGGTGTCGCGTGGTGCT
>DASQCY010000457.1:0-2294 GCA_035634495.1 Allostellaceae bacterium | reverse complement strand
GGCGAAAGTTCCGATCCGGATGACCGTCGCGGAGTTCCTCAAATGGGATTCGCAAGACGACCTCAGATATGAGCTCGTCGATGGCGAGCCGCGCGCGATGGCGCCGGCGAGCACGATCCACGGTTTTCTGCAGAACGAGTTGGGCCGCCTGATCGGCAACCATTTGCTTGAAAGAGCAAGCGGTTGCGAGGTGGTCGCCAATCCCGGCATCGTGCCGCGGCTGTTGTCCGAGCATAATGTGCGCATACCGGACCTGGCGGTCACTTGCTCGCCTTTGGCGCCCGGGCAGGCCACCCTCTCCGACCCGGTGCTGGTGATCGAGATCCTTTCCCCGAGCAACCAGGCGAAGACCTGGACCAATGTCTGGGCGTACACGAGCATCCCGAGCGTTCGGGAAATCCTGGTTCTCCGTGCCGATCGCATCGCAGCGGAGCTGCTGCGGCGTTCGCCGCAGGGAGAATGGCCCGATCGCCCGATCGCGATCGCCGAGGGCGAACTGGCGCTGGAGAGCATCGGGTTTGGGATGGCCCTAGCCGAGCTTTATGCGCGCACCGGGTTGGGGGCCTGACTGAAAATCGGGCTCGTCATCGACCACGAGGATCTTGGCCGGGCTCATAAAACAAAACTATTCACCGCAAAGTACGCAAAGGCTGCGCCAAGGACCACCAACCACCTATCCCCGCTTGGTCGTGAAGAACGGCTGCTGCGACGCCCGGGCCTTGACATATGTCAGTTGCGACCACAAAGTGACATACATGGAAAAAACCCAGGTTTACCTCCCCCGGGAAGAACTGGAGGCGCTGCGCGCGGCTGCCGCCCGGTCGGGGCGCAGCGTCGCCGAGCTGATCCGCGAGGCAATCCGCAAGACGGTGCTCAAGCCGCGATCCGCAGGGCCGGTTGCCCTCTGGGACGGAGAACCAAAGCGCACCTCGATCGAACACGATAGCGTTCATGACGAGCCTTGATACGGCGAAGTGAGGCGGTTTTCGTCGACAGCGGAGCGTGGATCGCCCTTGCTCTTTCACGAGACCCCTTACATGTGCCGGCGAGAGAGCAATGGGAACTGTTGCACGAAGCAGGCGCGAGGCTCTACACATCGGTACCCGTCGTCATCGAGACATTCACATTTCTCGATCGCAACGCCAGTCGGGACGTGGCGCTGGCTTGGCAAGAGGCAATCTATAAGCCGGGGACCGTGGCGATTCTTCCCTGCGAGCCGCGCGATCTGGAGCAGTCGTGGGAATACTTTCGACACACCGACCTATACAAGCTGTCGGCGGTCGACGCCACCAGCTTTGCGATCATGAAGCGCGAGCGAATTCGGCTTGCCTACGCGTTCGATCATCACTTTGCCGTGGTCGGTTTCAGGCTGGTGACATAGCAGTATCGGCTGACGCAACAGTGGATGGCGATGAAGAGGCGACGGCAAGAGGTGCCGCCGGGGCGACTGCTATTGCGGGGCCGGCGCGCCGACGAGCGCATCAAGATTGTCCGGTTCGGCGATCAGCTGATAGAACCTCGGTGAGCTCAGCAAGAAAGGTCCTCGCCAGCGCCCGACGCCAACGATCTGCTCGCCCGCGGGGTCTTTGACAGCTACGTTGCCTCTCTCGCGAGTATTATGGATTGGGACGTGCTGCTGGAATATCTGTCTTGCTCATGTCGTTCCGCGCGACGCGCTGAGATATTCTGATCCGTTCACCGCGCTCCGTGTAGGTCACGTGCAGGATCACGCCCCCGCACATGCCCAGTAGGTTCCAACGTTTCTCGCCGTAAGCCTCGCTCTGGTCGATCCATTCGATAGCGAACGCCGCAGATCGGCCAGCGCGTCGTCGAGCATCGCCATTCGCCTATCCTCACCGTCACCGGCGACGATACCCTTCCTCCCCCTGCCTGCGAGCAGAGGTGCGCAAAACGGCGACCGACCGACGAGAGCAGCCGCGTTCGCGCGAGCGTCCTGCGGTTCTCGCCGGCCATCGCCGATCGTGGTAACGCCCGGTTCTGCCCGCTTTGCGGTCGAAAGCGATTATTCTCGGAGCCCGACGCACTCGACGACCTCGATCTTTTCCTTGCCCTTGAGGTCGACAAATCCCAGCGAGCGGCCCTGTGCCCGATTGCGTAATTGCAGCCAGGCACGGCCGCTGGCATTGACGCTGCCGGCCGACCATTTTCCTCGACGCGCGCCGCGGTGTTGACCGTGTCGCCCCATACAATCGAACTGGAATTGCCGCTTGCCCATGATGCCGGCCGAGACCGGCCCGAAGTCGATGCCGATGCGCACCGCCCAATCGGCGCGA
>DASQCY010000456.1:0-5565 GCA_035634495.1 Allostellaceae bacterium | reverse complement strand
CACATGGGCAAACGACTGGGCCAGCCGGTTGATCGAGGGGACGATCGCGTCACCCTCCGCTACCGCAAGCGCTCCCCCGGGACAGAAATCGTTCTGCACGTCGACGATCAGCAAAACCTCTCGATCATCCGTCGTCATCGTTCACCTCGCAGCCTCGGAATGATCTCGCGGGCGATGATCTCGACCTGATCCATCCGGTACCGGTAGGGGATGAAAATCAGCTTCTGGACACCGACCCCGCGCTGAGCGCGAAGCTGTGCGACGCATTCGTCCACCGTACCGATGATCGCCGCTTCCTTCGTCGAGTCGCTCCAGGCGGCGTAGTCCCACTCCTGGCCGAGCCACTCCATCATCGGCGCTTCGACCGCCTCGCGCGAAGCGCCGATATAGATCGGCAGCTGGTTGGCGTTGAGCAATGCGTCCGGGTCCCGCCCGGCCTCTACGGCAAAGCCGCGCACTTTGGCCCAGGACTTGGCGAAACCCTCGGGCGTGTAGAAATAGGTTAGCCAGCCGCCGTTCAATGCCGCCCGTTTGAGGACGCGCTCGACGTAGCCGCCGATCAGCATCACCGGGAGCCGAGCCGGTTTAGGGGACAGGTTCGCGCTGCGCAAGCGGTGCGGCGGGTAGTCGCCGTTAACCTGGGCCTCGGTCCACAGGCGACGAATGATTTCGAGATTGCGGTCCATGATCCGGCCGCGCTCCTGAAACGACACTCCGACCGCGTCGAACTCGCGGCGGTACCAGCCCGAAGCCATGCCGAGCAGCAATCGCCCGCCGGCGATCAGGTCGAGGCTCGCAAGCTCCTTAGCCAGAACCACCGGGTTGCGCAGTGGCAGCACCAGCACCCCGGTTCCGAGGTTGATCTTCGAGGTGCGCGCGGCAATCGCAGCCAGCAGGGTCAGCGAGTCGACGACCGGGAAGGGTGGGTCGACACCAAGCAAGATGTGATCCCAGACCCAAATCGAGTCGAACCCCAGCGCCTCGGCCGTGACGGCATACGCGATCAGCGTCGCCGGATCCGGCATTTCCGGATAGGTCGTGAAATTCCGCATCGCCAGACCGAAGGTGTTCGAAAATATCGTCACCGCGATGCTCCTCAGGCCGTATAGAGCCGCTCGGGGTCGAGGTGCCGCAACACGGCGAGTTCATTTTCAGTCGGCGGGTCGGTGATCGCGAGATCGGCGTCCATAAGCAGCTCGAAGCCTGTATTCTCTTGCACTCGATCGGCGGCGACGCCCGGGTGCAATGCCAAGGCTTTCATTCGTTTTGAGTGCTCGTCGAAGCCGAGAACGCCGAGATCGGTGACAACCCGGAACATGCCGCCGGCGATCAGCCCGGCTCGGCGTCGGCTGTCGTCACCAGTGAGAAATCCGGGGCTGGTGACAAAGTCAACCGCCTTCACAAACCGCCGTTTCTCATGTTTCATCGCCACGATCATCTGCGTCAAGCTGGCGATATCGTTGCCGCCGCCGGTCCCCGGCAGACGCGTCGCCGGGCGGCCGGGCTCGCCGATAAACGAGCTGTTCAGATTGCCGTATTGGTCGATCTGCGCACCCCCCATAAAGCCGACATCGACATAGCCGCGTTGAAGCAACAGCAACACCTCGGTGCTGCCCAGCACCATGTTGGCGCGGCGCGTGCACCGCTGCTCATTCGTCGAGGGAGGCAATTTACCCGGCTCGATAAATGCCCCGATCACGCCACCCTCGAAGAGAATGGTCAGGCCGGGGGCGTGCAGCCTCTGCGCCAGGGTCGCCGCCAGCAACGGGATGCCGACGCCGGCGAAGACGACCTGCCCGTCGCACAGCAGCCGCGCGCTGATCACCGCGAGGAGCTCGCTCGCCGTACAGGCAGAGCCGTTAGTCGTCATAGACGCTCCTCCCGCGGCGGCTCGCCTCGAGCAATTCGTCGAGACCGAGCAAACCCAGATACTCGGTCCACGACTTTGGCTCATAAAAATAGCGCTCGAGGTAGTCCTTGCAGCCCTGATCGGGGTCCTGCCTGATCTGGGCGGCGTAGCAATCGAGATGCTTGTACAGCGGTTCGTAGAGGCCGTAGCACTCGTGCGGCGCCGAGCCGAACGGCACCTCGACCACGGCGTCGACGGCGAGAAACGGGATCTTGGTCTGGTCGGGCGAGCGGCGGATCTGGTCGTTCGAGACGATACGCTCGGTTGTTAGGATCACCCGATTCGCCGCCAGCGCAAGATCGAGATCCATGAACGGCAGCCCGTCGATTTGCGCATTGCCGTAGGCATCGCAGCGTTGGACATGGAGCAGCGCGACATCCGGGTTGAGCGCAGGAACCAGCACCAGCCTATCGCCGGTGAACGGACAATCTATCTGCCGGGCATTAGGCAATTGCCCGATCAAATCGGAGCCGATCATCGAGCGCATCGGCAAGAATGGCACACCCATCGCGCCCGCGCGGAAGCGGAGCCCCACCGCCAGGTGGCTCCATTCCTCAAACCGCGCGCGCCCGGTCTCGGTATAGAGGCGCATGACCCGCGAAACGCCCCATACTATCCCCTGGCTGAACCAGCTCGTCAGGATGTGCCGGCTCGCTCCCGAGGCGAACAGCAGCTCGCCCTCGCTCGACGTGATGCTGCGGCAGCAAAAGAGATCTTTGTGCCGGGCTCGGATCAATGCCCAGATCATCGCCATCGGCGTGCGCGACAGTGTGCTGCCGCCAATGCCGACCGAAGCGCCATCGGGGATGAGTGCGGCCGCCTCTTCGAGCGAGGTCACCTTCTCCCGCAGGCTGCGGTCGCGCGCTCGGGTACGGCGGCAGAGTTCGTCGTAGGCGAGCATCAACAACCTTCCTCCAAGCCGGCCGCGGCGTTGAACTCGGCGATCAGTGCGTCCCAAACCGGTGCAGCCTGCCGCAGTTCCGCCCAGAACCCCTGAGCGCGGCGCCGTTCGAACGCTTCGAGCGGCACGCCTTGCTGCTCGACCCAGGTGTAATAGCCGAGGTTGAAGATGCGCGAGCGCTCGCCGTGGGTCAATTCGAGCACATCGTTGTCGGTGGCACCGAGCAGATGTTGGCCAAATATCTCACCCGCGCTAACCGTATCGAAGCCGACTGGATAGTTGGCCGCCAGGAACTTCCGCCGTTCGCTGCCGTAGAGTGCCGCGCTGTCGGTCGAGACGGTGACGATCACGTCCTGGTCGCTTAGCTCAAGGCGCTTTGCCACTTTGATCGCGGCAACCAGGTTGGCGATGCCCGACAGGCCGATCAGCTTCAGCCCAGCGAGCAGTTCCAAATCGATGTAACGGCGGTCCGCCAGATAGGACAGCCCGGTTTCGCTGTTGAAGAGGAGGTCGAGCGAGCTGGTGCATCGGTCCGAGACGCCGACCACCACGTCGGTGTTCATGGCGTTGTGAATGTAGGGCACGTGCTTGTCGCCGATGCCCTGGATGTTGTGCTCGCCAAAGCCGTTGCGCAGCAGGGTCGGGCACTCGCTTGCCTCGACGGCGACGACGCGGGCGCCGTGCTCGTCCTTGAGGTAGTCGCCGGCCGCGAGCGTACCGGCCGACCCCGAGGCCGCGACAAACGCCGCCAGCCGCAGGCCCGGCCGCTGTTCGCGCATCGTCTCGAAAACGCGGGCAAGCGCCGGACCGGTGCACGCATGATGGGCGACATAATTGCCGAATTCTGCAAACTGGTTGAGGACGACATTGGTCGGATCGCGGGCGAGCTCGGCGCATCTGTCATAGATTTCTTTGACGTTGCTCTCCGAGCCAGGGGTCACGACGATATCCTCCGACCGAGGTACCCAGGCGCGCAGCCAGTCGAAGCGCTCCTCGCTCATGCCCTCCGGCAGGACGGCGACACCGCGGCAATCGAGGATGCGCGAAATCGCGATGCCGCCTCGGCAGTAATTACCCGTCGACGGCCAAACCGCCTTGTGACGCGCGGGATCGAATTGCCCGGTGACCAGACGGGGGATCAGACAGCCATAGGCCGCTAGCACCTTGTGCGCGCCGATCATCGGGAAGAAGCAGCCGAGCGCCATGACGATCGGCGAGCGCACCCCGGTCAGCTGCGGCGGGAATATGAGATGAAAAGGGGTCCCGGCAAAGCCGGTGCGGGAGCGATCATTGTACCAGTGCACGCGAAAGAGATTGGCCGGGTGGGGACGATCGGGGTCGATGGACCGCAGCGTGGTCTTGCATGTTTCCGAAATGCTCGACGGGTCGGCGAGCTCTCCGAAGGTCGGCAGCCTCGCTCCGATCCGCGAAAGCCATCGCGCCGCGCGATCGCGAACCGCGCGGTCGACGATTGTCGACACGACCTCGCCGCTCATGTAGCAGACAACCTCAGCCGAGGGCAGCGCCCCACCTTAGCCAACTGTCTGCTAAGCTTGAAGCGATAGGCGACCGTAAATGGCAGGAGGCGGCATTGGCCGGTGTGTTGGAAGGCATTCGCATCCTCGATTTCGGGCGATACATCGCAGGCCCGTTCTGCGCCGCACTCCTGGCCGACCTCGGGGCCGACGTGATTCGCATCGAGCGGCTCGGCGGCGGCGAGGATCGCCCCTTCATCCCGGTCGGTGCCGGGCCCGCGGGCGGCGGTGCGATGTTCCTGGCGATGAACCGCAACAAGCTCGGGATGACCCTCGACCCGGCCGTCCCGAAGGGCCGCGAGATCGTCAAGAAGCTCGTCGCCACCGCCGACGTCGTCGTCGCCAATTTGCCGCCGCAGGTGTTGCGCGCGCTGGCCCTCGACCTCGACAGCCTGCGGCTCGTCAAGCCCGACATCATCCTGACGACGGTGACCGGCTTTGGCGCCGGCGGGTCGCTGAGCCACAAGCACGGCTTCGACGGCATCGGCCAGGCGATGAGCGGTGCCGCCTATCTCTCCGGCACACCGGAGCAGCCGATCGCCATCAAATTGCCCTGGGTCGATTTCGGCACCGCATGTCTGTCGGCGTTCGGCACCTTGGCGGCATTGCTCGAGCGCGGCAAGACCGGCCGCGGGCAGAAGGTCGAAGGGGCATTGCTGCGCACCGCGGTCGCCTTCGCGAATGCGAGCCTGATCGAGCAGGCGTTGACCGGGGTCGATCGCGAAGCGACCCTCAATCGCGGCTTCAATTCGGCGCCGGCCGGCATCTTTCGCTGCACGGACGGCTGGATCGTCGCGACGGCGATCGGCCCGGCGATGTTCCGGCGCTGGTGCCGGATGATCGGCGAGGAGCACTGGCTCGCCGACCCGCATTTCCGCGACGACCAGGCACGCGCCGACCATGGTGAGGTCGTCTCGGCGCGGATGAGCAAATGGTGCGCGGAGCGCAGCTGCGTCGAGGCGCTCTCCGCCCTCGAGGAGGCCAATATCGTGGCAGGCCAGGTCTATTCCCCGCAACAGGCGCTCGACGACCCGCACATCCGGGCCGCCCGCCTTCTCGAAGAGGTGACCTACCCCGGGCTGGGGGACACGCTGCCGCTCGCCCCGACTCCGATCGAGCTCTCAGAAACCCCGGGCACCTACCGCCGGCCGGCGCCGCTGCTCGGCGAGCACACCGACGAAATCCTGGCGAGCCTCGGCTACGATGCGACCGAGATCGCC
>DASQCY010000455.1:0-5736 GCA_035634495.1 Allostellaceae bacterium | reverse complement strand
GATGTGGTGCTCAACCGCCTCGATACGGTCGAGCTTGTTGAGACGCGGTTTCACCACGGTCTCGAACCATTCGTCCAACACATGGTGCAATGACATCGATATGGATCAGCTCTCCCCGGCCGCTCGCGTTGGTAGCGCACCACCGGCGGCTTTGGTTCGAGCGCCGCCACTTGCCAAGCGACATGCGGCGCAGAACCTTGCCCAGCGTCGAAACCGGCATGCCGGGCTGCCGGGCGATGACCGGGCCGCTCAGACGCTGCTGCCGCGGACCCTTTATCTCGGCAACCCGCTTGGCAGAGGTGCGGTTGCTGCAGCGCTGTGGCGCCGAACTGCGATCAGCCAGTGCCGCCTCACCGCCACAGCGGTTGCGGGCCAGCCAGTGATAGGCAGGGCTGGTCGACAGTCCGCCGGCTTGCGCCGCTTGCGTCACGCTCCGGCCCTGCTCCGTGATTCGTTCCACCAACAAGGGTCGACCTTGCGGCGTCAGCCGCGCATTCTTGTGGAAGCTCATCCGGGCGGTCCCCCCGTCATGTCTGTGAGTGTGTCAACCCACAGGCTGACCGGGTTCCCCCGGATGAACCTTCGTAGCAGTTACACCTAGTCGACAGCCGGCCAGGCCGAGCCGAAAGTGGGGAACCCTCGGTCAAGCGGGCTCATTGCCAGGCGAGGAGACCGACCATGCATAGTTTGCACCTGCTGCGGCATGCCAAGTCGAGCTGGAAGCAGGATGTTAAGGATCACCAGCGCCGTTTGAACCGCCGTGGTCGTGAGGCGGCACACCGAGTTGGCCGGCATTTCCGGGAGACGGCGGAGGCGCTTGATCTCGTTCTCTGCTCGAGCGCCCTACGGGCGCGCGAGACCATGGATCTCTTTCTTGCGGAGTTCATGATACGCCCTCGCAGCAAGATCGAGGACGAACTCTATGCGGCGAGCCAAGAAAAGCTGATGGGCCGTTTGCGCCGGCTTCCCGAGGACGAGGTCAACGTTCTTCTGGTCGGCCATAATCCAGGGCTTCTCGAACTCGCGATTACCCTCGCCGATACGAGCTCGGCGCGCTTTCAAGCGCTAGCATCGGGGAAATTTCCTACCGCCGCGCGCGCGAGCTTCCGGATCTCTGATTGTTGGTCTGCGCTAGGTCGATCGCGTTACGAGCTGGTCGATTACGTCACCGCCGAATCTCTACGCAGCGACCAAGCCTGACAGCTGGGGTCTGCCAACACCTTGCGAGCTAGCGGGATGGTAATCGGGCCTCCGTTGCTCAGAGCCGCGCCGTCGAGTTGGGCCGAGATGTTCTCGGCGGCGGCGAAGGATCTGTCGATACGCGTAAGCAAATAAACGATCACGTCGGGCGCGACGCGGAGCTGACGATCGGAGAAATGCTTGATGAGAACCGCACCCAGAAGCGCGTCGTCTGGGGCGCCAATCTCGACAACGGGGGCCGCACGCAAGCGCGATCGTAAGTCACCGAGCCCTACCCGCCACGATCCCGGCGGCCGGTAAGTGGTAATCAGCAGGCTGCCTTGGTGCTCGATGCAAAAATTGTAGAGGTGAAGCAGAGCGTGCTCCGACGCCCGGTCGGCATCGTCGATTGCGACGTGCCGTGGAATTTCGCCGAGGAGATGCGGTAACATCGCTTCTGTCAACGACTCTCCTGCAATCATGAGAGCCGATGCACGCCCCCGCCAGAGGAGAGCAAGATGCGTCTTGCCGCAGCCGGGTGGACCATGCAGCACGAGCACTGCCGAGGGCCAATTGGGCCATCGATCGATCTGCTCGACGGCTGCGCTGTTGCTTCCCGAAACCATGAAATCCGATCGCCCGAAAGCCGAACGGCGGGGCAGGTCGAGAGCGAGTTGGATCATACAGGGAGAATAATTGTCCGAGCTGGATGGCGCGAGTCTCACAAGCTCTCACAAAGCCTGCTCTGGGCGCGCGAGTATGCGCGCCCACCGCACGAGGTAGGACAACCCCGACACTATCGTCGTCGCGGCGACCACTAAGCTCAAGACAAGGTCGGGCCAGCCTGCCGAAGCACCGAGGCCAAGCCGCGCTAGGACGAAGCCGACCAAGATTATCTGAGCACCTGTGTTGAGCTTGCTGATAGATAGTGGGTCGTAGTGTTTTGGGACGGCGAGTATCTGGATGAGCAGGAACCCGCCGACGATCATGACGTCACGAAGCACGACGAGGATGA
This sequence comes from Allostellaceae bacterium, assembly GCA_035634495.1. Lineage (GTDB taxonomy): Bacteria > Pseudomonadota > Alphaproteobacteria > ATCC43930 > CGMCC-115725 > AP-15. The sequence continues at coordinate 3,542 of DASQCY010000455.1, read as the reverse complement.
CGAGTGAAGTCCACAGTTGATGCGCCACACCGAGTGTGACGTAGATGCCGATGAGCATCGCCTTGTCCGCGACCGGATCGAGGAGCGCGCCAAGCCGGGTGCGGCGGTCGAACCGTTTGGCGATGAACCCGTCGAGCGCGTCCGAGATCCCCGCAGCAACGAGGATCCAGAACGCGAGGCCATAACGGCCAACAAGAATCAGCCAAATCTCCGGCGGCACCAGAAGGAGACGCGCTAGCGAAATCAAATTCGGGAGGTTTAGCCCGAGCCCGCTCACGTCATGGCCCGGATTCGACTCTACGAGGGTTGCGCCGGACACCGGCGCGATATTCGCAAAGTCTAGTGCGCGCATAAAGATGCGTGACGTAAACATTCATATAGCTCGTTCGGGCTACCCTAATGCGCGCCCGTCGCCCCCGAGAGTTGGAGCCGCCATATCGGATCGGTGCCGTCGAGACCGAGATCGACTTCGGCAAGACTGGACCTTAGCTGCTCCGAGCTGCCCACGTACTTGATCTGGATCTTCGCCTCGTGACGATTGAGCGATAGCAGATCAACTTTGCGGATGGCTGGCACTGAGGCAAGACGGTCTCGCACCCGCACCCACTCTCCGATGCTTCCGATCGCGACGCTCGCGCCAAGGCTTGCCTGCTGGTCGGAACTTGGACCCGCGCTCTTCTTCGAGCTGCTCGCGATCTCACGAGCGATGGTATCTGCCGCCCGCTTAAGAAAGTCGTCCGCATTTTCGCCGGGGTTGGCGTCGAGTGTCGTCCCATGAGTGTCCGCAAGGTGCCCGGATCGGTAGCGCTTGATACTCAGATCGAGACCCACGACCTTGTCTCCTGCACGCCTCGCAGTCGCCAGCGCAACAATTGCCTCGTCGCCGCCATTCTGCTGGGCGATTGCCGTCAAGGCGTCGGGGTTTCCTGCTTCGGCACGACCGGCATCGATGATCGCCAAGTCGCTCGCGTCGCCGAGCGGAACCGTTAAGCGGATAAGCCCGGAGCCAGCGGATCGTTGCCCCCAGGCCTCGCGCCAAGCGTTAGGGTCGTCCCACAGCACAGTCCTGGCCGAGTCCTTATAGACGGGCAGAACGATGACGGGCTTGCTGCCGCCCTCGTCGACGGCCGGCCTACTGTTCGCCTCGGCGGGTGCGGTGTCAGCGGAATGCACCAGCCGGCGGACCTTCGATGGGCGGAAATGAAAGGTGTAGTCGGCGAGATAACGCACCGCCGACATCCGCTCGTTCGCGACCTCGAAACTTTCGACCATATCGGTGACGGTGTTGTCATCGAGCTTTGGCAGCTTGGTGCTATCTGTGGAACCGGAGAGGCGATCGATCACCAGCACAAGCGCTCTCCGCTGCCCATCGACGCGAGCGAGTTCACGGGCCGCGGCAACGCTGTCGGCGGTGGCATCGACCTTGACCGTCGCCGAAAAGCCCTCTCTCTGCTCTTCGGCAAGCCCGGGTCCTGTTCGCAATATCATGCCGAGCAACAGCAACAGGACACCCACCGGGCGCCCGATAGCCTGATTTCCGGTGATCGCAGACACCAGCGGCAGGCCCATTGCAAACCGCCTCCGATCCGATATTTTCTAACCTCCTCAACCGCAGCCAGGCGGTCATACAGTAGTTTTTAAGAGGACGCTATCCACAGCAAGACCGATCGAACCGCCAAGCCGGGAATGTCCTCTCTCACCGCGCAGAGGCCATGTCCCGGCTGAGGGTGGGCGTGCTGATCTCGGGCCGCGGATCGAACTTGCGAGCGCTGCTCGCTGCCGGCGCCGATACTACCTATCCCGCGGAGATCGTCTCGGTTGTCAGCGACCGTGTCGAGGCGCCGGGTCTTGCGTTCGCGCGAGCAGCCGGAATATGCAGCGCCGTCATCCCGCATCACTCTCGGCAGGCATTCGCGGCGCAAGCTGGGGTGTTGCTCCGCGACCAGCGGGTCGCGTTGGTCTGTCTGGCCGGGTTCATGCACGTGCTAGACGCTGCTTTTGTCGAAGCGTGGCGCGACACGATGGTCAACATCCATCCTTCATTGTTACCATCCTTTCCCGGTCTACACCCGCAGAGTCAAGCGCTGGCAGCGGGCGTGCGGTTCACCGGTTGTACCGTGCATTTCGTTCGGCCGGAGGTTGACGCCGGACCGATCATCTCCCAAGCAGTCGTGCCGATCCATCCCGAGGACGACGAGACAAGCTTGGCGGCGCGGATCCTCGGCGTCGAGCATCGCCTATACCCGCTTACCGTGCGCCTGATCGCAGAGGGCCGCGTCCGGATCGTCGCCGATAAGGTCGAGATCGACGGATGGAGGCCGCCGAAAATCGCCGTTCTGAACCCTGATCCTTGCCCGTAAGTCTGCCTGGAATCTGCATCGGATAGGCCCTCCGCTTGCCCGTTGCCGCGCCGAAGTCGCGGGAAAGATTTCGACTTCAGCAGCTCAAGATCAGTTCGCCCGCGAAGGTGAACGAGACCGGGGAAGTGGCGAACGCGGAACCCGCGGGATCACAGCCCCTGACGCGCTCGACCTTCTCTACCGGCTGAAGGGCCTGGTGGCGGCGTAAGTCGGCCGGGATCGAGTTCCCTGGTCGGCGGGAAGATACTGCGAAAAACCCGATTTCGGACCGTCAAGCGACCGAATCTGTATCGGCAAGTCATTGATATTGCGAGGCGCCCGAGTGCAAATTCCCGACGCGGTCGAACAGGGAAATAAATCCGACGAACAGGGAGACAAAATCGAAGATCAGGGAATTAAATCGGCCGAGCACGGAAAAGCGTGCAACAAAGTGAAGGAGTGATGCGCCGGCTTCCGCCGGGATGCCGGGAAGGGTCGGGAGCGGGGATCGCACTCCGATGCAGACTTATCGGCGACGGTCGTTGCTGAACCCAGGCGAGCCGCCCCGGGAGCGGTTTTTCCCGAAGCCGGGTTAGAGTATAATTGGTTCATGGTTCTTCAGCGGACGAGGAACGAATGGCGGCGATCGATCCGGAACTCGAGCGGCATCGTCAAACGTGGATCGGCTTCACCCGGCTCATCAAATACGCGATCGCCGTAATCGTGATCATCCTCGTCGGGATGGCGATCTTCCTGTTGTAGGAATCGAGATCGGCGCTGTCACGGAGCCGGTTCGCCGTCCACCACCAGCGAATATTTTCGAGGGCCGCAACAGCCCACCCGAAATTACTCGAAAGCCTCTGACCTTCAATAATCGCAATTTCGATTTCGATTCAATTCCGTAAAATCGAGAACCGGTACTCGCACCGCCAATTTTCCGCCTGGCTTGAGTATCCGCGCCAGGGTTCCAAGGGCAACATCTATCTGAGGAAGATCGGGGACCTGTTGAAAGGGTATTCAGAGAATGGCCTGTGCACGAAGCGCCGGTGCATCTAAATCTTGTGTACAAAACGAGAACATGGCGTGTAGAGTCGTCACCCTCGAGATGAGCAGGGTGAGGCCATGTCTGGGTCGGAGAGCCGGTTTCCAAAGTCGTTGATCGAGTTCCAGGGTCGCTTTGCGAGCGAGAGCGCATGCGCGGAG
>DASQCY010000454.1:0-2976 GCA_035634495.1 Allostellaceae bacterium | reverse complement strand
TTCCATGGGATAGGGAACGGAAAGCAGCGGTCCCGCGCGCGTCTGCATCCAGATCGGCTGATCATCGAGCGGCCAATCGAGCAGGTGCGTATAGCCCGCCTCTTTCAAGAGGTCGGGCGTGACGTTGGATTCGAGCGCGCCGGGTCCCATCCAACCGGTGGGCCGCACGCCGACGTGTTTTTCGATGACCTCGGTGCACTCCTTTATGGCGCGCGACTCGTCCTGCTCCCACATCGGCCGCAACAACTCGGCGTTGGTGCGGCCGTGGCCGAGCACGTCGTCGCCGCGCGCTTTGATCTTTTCCACGATCTGCGGGTAGTGATAGCAGACGCTGCTGTTCAAAAGAATCGTCGCGGGTAGTTTCAGCTCGTCCAGGATTTCGAACAGGCGCCAATTGCCGATCCGGTTGCCGTAGTCGCGCCAGGCGAAATTGCGCGAGGTCTGCTGGCCGCTGCGCACCGGATCCATTCCCAGCCCGGCGCCGAAGGCGAAATGCTCGATATTGAGCGCGACATAGAAGGCGAGCCGCTTGCCTCCCGGCCAATTGTAGTCTTTCCGCTCGATGATCGGCGAATAGGCATATCGCGTGTGGCCGGGAAGTTTCAGCATGGGGGATACTCCGGGTTGATCGATTGGGTTGGGGACCGCCCCGAACGAAAGCCCCGAGCCTAACGGAATTTAACGAATGGCGTCTCGGCTCTTCGAAACCTGTTAACCATACGCATCTGTCTATTCCAACGAAAAATACCGCCCGGCCGTGATGAAGGTGCCGTTATGGTGCGGGATGGCTTTCGCACAGCGGGATGTTTCGGGCGGCGGCCAAGCCCTAGCCGCGCCGTCCTTTATCTCGACCAAGATGCAATCGTTGCTTTCGAATACGAGGCAATTTCGATAGGTCCTTCGCCCGTGTTGCATCTTGGGCTGAATTGCCAGCAGCCCCGGAAAAGCGAGTTGATCGCCTTCCAGTCGGACCGTGCGCGGAGATACATTATCACTGTCAGGAGGACTGATCGGATGGTGTTAGTTCGCCCCATCGCACGCAATCGACGGGAGGTGCCATGAAAGGCATTGCCCAGTGGCTCGCATCGATCGGCCTGGAAAGGTACACCCAACGCTTCGTCGAGAACGCGATCGACGACGATGTGCTGGTGGAGTTGACGGAAGGCGATCTCAAAAAGCTCGGGATACCGCTGGGCGACAGGAAGCGCCTCATTAAGGCGATCAGGGCAATGCTAGCCGACTCCCCCAGTGCGCTCACCACGACCGGCGTTGGGGAGGATGCGCAAAGCGGCGAACTGCCCGTGGCCACTGCCGAGCGTCGTCACCTCACCGTGATGATCTGCGATCTGGTGGGCTCGACTGCTCTGTCGACCCGACTCGATCCGGAGGACATGCGCGCTGTGATCGACGCCTATCACGCCGCCTGCGCCCGTATCACGCGAACCTATGACGGCTTCCTCGCCGAGTTCCGGGGCGACGGGATATTGGCTTATTTCGGTTATCCCCTCGCGCACGAAGACGATGCCGAGCGAACCGTACGAGCGGGACTCGATATCATTGCCGCAGTTGCGCAGCTCGAGACGCACGCCGCGGAACCACTCGCGGTCCGCATCGGCATCGCGACCGGCTTGGTGGTGGTCGGCGACCTCAGCCGCGAGGGTGCGTTGAGGGAGCATGCCGTGGTCGGCGAAACGCCGAACCTTGCTGCCCGCCTGCAGGCCTTGGCCGAGCCCGGGACCATCGTCGTCGCCGCCTCCACGCGCCGCTTGCTCGGCGATCTGTTCCATCTGCGCGACCTCGGCCGACACGAGGTCAAGGGTATCGCCGAGCCGGTTGCGGCGTGGGCGGTCGAAGGCGTGTCGGCTTCCGAGAGTCGCTTCGAGGCGGTCCGCGCGTCGGGTCTGACCGATCTCGTCGGCCGCGAGGACGAGCTCGATTTTCTGCTGGAACGCCACCGCCTCGCCTGGAAGGGCGAGGGGCAGATCGTGCTGATCGCGGGCGAGCCGGGGATCGGCAAGTCGCGCCTTGCGGCAGCTCTCGCCGAGCGTATCGCCGGCACGCCGCACACGCGCTTGCGTTTTCAATGCTCGCCCTATCACACCAACAGCGCCCTCCATCCGTTCATCGCCCAATTGGAGCGAGCGGCGGGGTTCAAGGCGGACGATACGTCCGAGCAACGCCTCGACAAGTTGGAAGCGGCCCTTGCTGTGCACGAATCGCGAATTGAAGCCGTAGCGCCGCTTTTTGCTGCCCTGCTGTCGATCCCGTTCGGGGAGCGGTATCCGCCGCTGGTGCCCAGCCCCACGCAACAGCGCCGCCGGACGCTCGCGGCACTGCTCGATCAATTCGAGAGTCTCGCGCGCCGGCAACCGATCCTGCTCTCGTTCGAGGATGCGCACTGGGCGGATGCCACCTCCCTCGAGCTACTCGATCTGATGGTGGAACGGGTGCGCCAACTCCCGGTCCTTGCCCTGGTCACCTTCCGATCGGATTTCGAGCCGCCCTGGGTTGGTCTTCCCAACGTCGGCACCTTGACGCTCGGTCGTCTCGACCGCAACGACGCTGAAAGCATGGTCGCGCGGGTGACGGGCGGGCGCATGCTGCCCGCCGAAGTGATGAAACAGATCGTCACCAAGACCGACGGGAATCCGCTGTTCGTCGAGGAACTCACCAAGGCGGTGCTGGAAGCGGGCATCTTGGTCGAGGACGCCGAGGGCTATCGGCTCGACGGGCCTCTGCCGCCGCTCGCCATCCCGGCGACGCTTCAGGACTCTTTGATGGCGCGGCTCGACCGCCTGGCGCCGGTGAAGGAGATCGGCCAAATCGGCGCGGCGATCGGACGCGAGTTCTCCTTCTCCTTGATGCACGCGGTGGTCGGACGCGAGGAGATTGCATTGAAGCACGCACTCGCCCAACTCGAGCAGGCGGAACTCGTGTTCCGCCGTGGCGAGCCACCGGATGCCGTTTACAGCTTCA
>DASQCY010000453.1:0-3905 GCA_035634495.1 Allostellaceae bacterium | reverse complement strand
CAAGTCGAGGTTGATCCATCCCCGTCGCAGAAAATCGATCCCTGTCCAGTGGTAGACGATGAGTGAAACGGCTGCGATGGTTGCGAGCATTGCAGCGGAATGAACGCCGAGCGCAGCGAGCGCGAGGGGGGCGCCGGAGCTGGCCTCGGCTGCCGACCCCGCCGCGGCGCAAATCGGCTGCAGCGCCGGGATCAGCATCAACCCGGCGCCGTGCGCGATCGCCATCAGGAAGGACCATAGGACGAGGCCCAGCAGGCCGGTCTGCATCCCGACCCGCACCCGCCGTTGATGGCCATAGAGCGCATGCCAGGCGGCCCAGGCGATGAGCACGATCGCCGCCGGACGAATCAGCATGGTGTGGTCGATGACCAGTCCGAGTGCAAGCACGGCAAGCAGCACTGCGGCAACGGCGGCCGCATGCCCAACCGCGATCGGAACGAGCGACAGCAGCACGATCCGCTGGCTTCCGCGCTGTAAGCCGAGCGCGACCGCAAACAGCCAGCCCATGGCCGGGTTGAGCCCGTGAAACAGACCAAGGCCCGCGAGGGCCAACCACGGCCAGAACTCGCTGGGGACTGCGCTCATGCCGGTGCTCGCGGCGCGGATGCGGTTACTGGTTTGGTTACATCATGGATAGCAGTAGGAGTCCGACGAGCAGTCGCCGCCTTGCAGCCGCACCTGGTGCGGTCGGTGCCCTTTCGGCCAATCGATGAAGAACTTCGGGTCGAACGCGATACCTCCCGCGGGCCCGGCGTCGAGCTTGACCATCCAGCCGTCGATCCCTTCCGGATAGAACTGCGGATCGATCGCGCCGTATAGCGAGTTGGTGAAATAAACGCGCCGGCCGTCGCGACTAACCTCCACCATCTGCGGCCCGCCATTGAGCTTGCCGTTTTTCGCGCCCGGGTGCGTCGCGCGCGACACGATCCCTCCAATGCGCACCTTTCCGGTGAGCTTCGGGTTGAATGGGTCCGACACGTCGTATTGCTGCAGATCGCCGGTGCCCCAGCACGCCACGTAGAGGAAGCGGTCGTCCATCGATAGATCAATGTCGGTCACGAGCGGCGGAACCGCTTTGAAGCCTTTGAGCATCGGCGGAAGATCGTCGGGATTTGCCGGCTCGGCCGGGATCGAGATGATTTTCTTTGCCGCCCACTTGTTGCCTTCGCGGAACCAGGTCCAGATCGAGGATGACAGATCCTTGAGGCTGACGACGCAATTGACGAAGCCATGGGCTTTGGTCGGGTCGTGCGCAGGCCGAAGTTCGAACACGAGTTGGTGTTCTTCGCCGAAATCGATCTCTTGCAGATGCCTGCGTTTGGTGAAATCCCAGAAATGCAAGCGTCTGCCGTATTTGCTGCCGAGTAGAACTTCCGGAACGAGGCCGTTCTCGAATGTGTCGGGGGTGCCCCATTCGCTGGTAACCATCGTGTCGTAGCCGAGGTGCCACCAGGCGTCGTAACCGAGCTGCTGCGGTCCGCGGTCGACCTCCCAGCGGCCGAGGGGCTCGAAACTCTCGTGATCCATGACGAAGACGCCGCCGGGCGCCTTGCCGTCCTTGTTTCCGAGGGCGGCGACGTAGATGCCCCCGGGTCCGCAGTGGACGGTATGCGGGCGGGTGTAGCCGGTCTTGTCCGCAAGCTCCGCTGGCTCGATGACCTTGACGATTTTCGGCGCTCGCGGATCGGGTTTGGTGTCGAGAATATAGATGCGCGAGGAGCGCAGGCCGGGGACCACGAGGTAGCGTCGCTCCACATGGGGGTGCGGCGCGTTCGGGCACAAACACGACGAGCAGGCGTTCCAGCCGAAATGATGAAACTCGTCGCCCACCTCGGTCGCCGCCACGTTGCCGATGATCTTGGAGTACGACGACGATTTCGGATCGACGTCGACGACGGCGATGCGGTCAGGGGATTTTCGGTCGGGATCGAAGGCGGCGACATAGGCGAGCGTTTCGGGCGGTGCCTTCGCCGCTTGGCGCGGAGAGGGATAAAAACTTGGATCAGGCGTCCAGGTGGGCATGTGATTTTCTCCTCTCGAGACCGGCGTGCATCTTCATCTTCTCGCTTGCGTCGCATCGCGCAAGCGGATCCGAGCGCGACCGAATCGCTCACGTGCAGCGTCCCTTTTTCTCCGAACTCGGAAGCGGTCTGCGAGATAGGCGCGAGTGGGCACGCCCCGCGCATTCGTGGCCATTGTAGCTCGGTGGATCCTGTCGCATATATCAAGCCGGAATGGACGCTTGTACCCGGTCCGTTCTTGTGCGTGATGGCGATTCTGGCTGGGTTGCGACAGCAGGCACCGCCGCGGCGGTCATGGCACTGGGGCACACCAAAAGCGGCATGGGCGGGACATCAAATCGTCCGAGGAACAGTGATAAAGTTGTCCAATACGGAGGTCGAGTCGGCCGACGGATGGCCAGCCAAGCGCGGAAAAATGCACGCCGAGGTGCCGCACCGGGGAGGCGTGTCTTCGCAGCGAGGCGACCATCGCGGCTGGGCAGATCGAGGGCAAGGCCGTTGACCAATTTCGCTTTCTGGGGAAGATTACCGCCGAAATACGCGGACGCGCTACGCGAACAGAACGAGAGTTGAATGTCGACTAGGGGGCACGTAGTCGCCGTCACCTGTCTTGCGTTGGAGGCACGCATCGCCCTAGGGCCGGGCGTGGCGGTGATCTGCAATCATGCCTCCGAGCTCGTGGCCGCGCTCGAGGCGGCAGCCAAGCGTGGCGCTGCGGGCATCATCAGTTTTGGTATTGCCGGCGGATTGGCGCCCGATCTTGGCGCCGGCGACTGGGTCGTCGGATCCGGCGTCAGGACCGAGCAGGGACACTTTCCAACCGATCGTGGATGGGCACGCGCTCTTCTCGAGGCGCTTCCGAGCGCGGTCCACGCGGAGATCGTCGGGGCGGATGCCCCGATCGCGGAGCCTTCGGAAAAGCGTCGGCTTCATCTGCAAACCGGTGCCGTCGCCGTCGATACCGAATCACATCTTGCAGCCAGGATCGCCGCCGCGCATCGGATTCCATTTGCCGCCTGCCGCGCGGTCATCGATCCGGCCCACAGCGTGCTTCCGCCGGCAGCGATGTACGGATTACGCCACGACGGCACAGCGGATGTCTTCGCGGTACTACGCTCGGTTATGCGACAGCCCAGCCAGCTTCCTGCGCTTACGCGCACCGCCCTCGATGCCCGCATCGCGGCGGCGGCGCTGCGGCGCGGCCGCCGGCTATTGGGCGCCGGATTGGGTTTCCCGTATTTCAGCGAGCCTGTGCTCGACGGCCGCATGGCGGTCGAGATGGGTTGAGCCGTCGTCTCTTTGCCAGAAGAGCTTGGCTTTACCGCGCCGTGACGTCGACGGCGCGATCACCTTGTCAACGTCTCGAGTTAAACCCTGATCCGCCCGGCCGATGGCTCCGGCGCGCATCGCCTATTGCCGCTGCTCGGCATGAATCAATTTTTGCAGGATTTGCTTGTAGCGCACCGGCCCCACGTCGATCGCTAGAATGACCGGATCAACCGCCGTCGCCGCCGCGTCGATCATCTCTTGTTGCGCCTCGATCACCGGGGCGTCTTGCTCTTCGAATGCGAACCGGCGGGTTGTTGATATCTTGTCCTGGATCTGCGCGTTCAACCGATCGTCCGCGGTCAAAACATTGAACCGCACCGCGGTGAAAAAATAGTGCGTGGTCTTGTCGCTTTCGGGGGTGAGCATATGGATCGCATGATAACCGGTTCCGCTCTCGGGCACCGCCCCGGGCGGGCAAATTCCCGTCAACAGACGCAAATTGCTGGGCGCCATCCACCGCATGCGGGTGAACTTGTCGACGCGTTCCGGCGTCGATGGCATCAGAATGGCGAATAGCCCCGGTGCCGTCGCATTGCGGGCGTAACGGCCGACGAC
>DASQCY010000452.1:0-11993 GCA_035634495.1 Allostellaceae bacterium | reverse complement strand
ATCGTCTCTCGTCCCAATTTCGGAGTGCCGGCGCTGGATGCCGGCGATCGCCGCGGCGCTTTTGGTGCTTGTACCGGGCGTCTCGGGAGCGGTTCGGCTGGAAATGTCGCCAATTACTACTGGCGAGATTTGGTTGCGCATTGTCCAGCCCTCGATTCCCCAGACGATGAAATGGGAGCCCGGCGCTGCCGAAAGTAATCTTCGGAGCTTGCTCAATCTGAGCGCCGTAGCCTCACCTCGACCAATCGCTGCCATCATTTGGCCGGAGGCAGCAACGCCTTTTCTCCTCGAACGCGATCCGACAGTTCGGCGGGAGATCGCCGCTATCGTGCCCAAGCACGGCTACCTCGTCACCGGCGCGCTGCGGGGGAGCCCACCGCCGGGCCCGGTGGTGCAGGTCTGGAACAGCATCGAGGCGTTGAACGCCGATGGTGACGTCGTTGCTCGTTACGACAAGGCGCACCTTGTTCCGTTTGGCGAATACGTCCCGATTCGTGATGCTCTGACGTTTAAGAAGATAACCTCCGGCGCGATTGATCTCAGCGCCGGTCCGGGTCCCCGCACGATCATCCTACCGCGGCTCCCGCCCTTTGCCGCGGCGATTTGCTACGAGGCCATTTTCCCGGGTGCGATCGTCAGTGAACAGGAACGCCCGGATTGGATCCTGAACTTGACGAACGACGCATGGTACGGCCGCAGTTCGGGTCCGTTTCAACATCTCGCCAGCGCTCGGACCCGCACCGTCGAGGAAGGACTGCCGATGGTGCGCGTCGCGAACAATGGAATAAGCGCGGTAATCGATGCGACAGGGCGAGTTCGGGCGCGCATCAATCTCGATGCGATTGGCTATGCTGATGTCGCGCTCCCGGCCCCAAGCGAGCCCACACTCTACTCCCGCTCTGGCGACTGGGCCCTTGTCGCGCTCCTTGTGCTCGGCGCACTCCCGGTCGTATTGCGGCTTCCTTGAGGGCTGTTCAGCGTCCCTGCCGGCCAGCAGATACTAATCCAGAGTCAGAACGATTTCTTTTAGTCGAGTCGGTTGTTCATCGCGTACGATGGTGTACTCTACGACCTCGTTCCGCTGCCTTTGTGAGGGCGATCGACCGAAGATGGCGATGCAGCAACAGACCCGGCGGCCGGGTCGCCGAAAGGGCGACAAGCCGAACCCGATTGACATTCATGTCGGCTCTCGCGTGCGGCTGCGCCGCAACATGCTCGGCTTGAGCCAAGAAAAGCTCGGTGAGGCTATCGGGTTGACTTTTCAGCAGGTTCAGAAATACGAGCGGGGCGCCAATCGTATCGGGGCGAGTCGCCTGCATGATCTGAGCCGTGTCCTGGACGTCCCCGTGTCTTTCTTCTTCGACGATATGGATCCTGTGCGCGCGCCTGCGATCCCTGCAGGCTTCGCGGAACCTGCTGCCGATGCCTTCGATTCCGATCCGTTGCGTCGGCGCGAGACGGTTGAACTGGTCAGCGCCTATTACAAGATCGACGATCCGGCCTTGCGCCGCCGCCTCTTCGAACTCGCTAGAGCATTGGCCGGCGGAGTCGAGCGGGCGTGACATTGCGACTTTGCGTCGGCAAGGCGCTCTCAGAACGGGTGCTCGGAAAGGTTACGTCAACACCTGCGCGCCCCTCCATCTTGATCTCCTCAGGAAAGGCGAACTCTTGGCCAGCCGTGATTTTGTGTTCACCAGCGAATCTGTGTCGGAGGGTCATCCCGACAAGATTTGCGATCGTATCTCCGATGCGATCGTCGATACCTTCCTAGCGGCAGAGCCGCAGGCGCGTTGCGGTGTCGAGACGCTGGTCACCACCAACCGCGTGGTGCTGGCGGGAGAAGTTCGTGGTCCGGCTTCGATCACCAGCGAAAAGCTGATCGAGGTGGCACGGAACGCCATCCGCGAGATCGGATATGAGCAGGAGAATTTCCACTGGGAGAACGCCGCGATCAAGTGCTTCATCCACGACCAGTCGACCGACATCGCGCAGGGTGTCGATGCCGCCGGCAACAAGGATGAGGGTGCCGGCGACCAAGGCATGATGTTCGGATATGCCTGCACCGAGACACCAGAACTGATGCCGGCGCCGATCTTCTATGCGCATGCGATCCTGCGTTCGCTTTCTGAAGCTCGCCACGCGGGAGACACCCCTTTGCTCGGCCCCGATTCGAAGAGCCAGGTGACGCTACATTACGTCGAAGGGAGGCCGGTGCGGGCAACAAAGGTCGTCGTCTCGATTCAACACTCCGACCGAATCGAACGGGAGGAGGTGCGCGAGATCGTGCGGCCGTACGTCCTCGATGTGCTGCCCCCAGGCTGGATGTGCAGCGAGGAGCATTTTCTCGTTAACCCGACCGGCCGCTTTGTCATCGGCGGTCCCCACGGCGACGCCGGTGTCACCGGACGTAAAATTATCGTCGATACGTATGGCGGCGCCGCGCCCCATGGCGGGGGCGCATTTTCCGGCAAGGACCCGACCAAGGTCGACCGATCGGCAGCCTATGCCGCGCGCTATCTCGCGAAAAATGTAGTCGGTGCGGGACTTGCCGAGCGTTGCACGATACAGGTTGCGTACGCGATTGGTGTTGCCAAGCCGCTATCGTTCTATGTCGACACTGGCGGGTTAGTTGACGAGCCAAAGCTGGCTGGGGTGCTGCAGGAGCTAATGGATCTATCGCCGCGCGGCATTCGCACGCACCTGGGCTTGAATAGACCGATTTACACGTGCACGGCGGCCTACGGCCATTTCGGGCGACCGACCGGACCCGACGGCAGTTTCTCTTGGGAGAGGCTTGATCTCGCTGACGAGCTACGGCGCGCCTTCTGACCTTGTCTGATCGTGCAGCTGGCACAGCGTCAGCTGATCTTCGGGCGCCGTCGCGGGCGGACGCTTCGCTCAGGGCAAAAGGTGCGGATCGGCGAATTGCTGCCGCGGTTTGTTTTGACCATCCCGCAGGCAGGTTTGTTGGAACCCGGTGCCGCTTTTAGTGCTTCGAAACAGGCGGTTTGGCTGGAGATCGGCTTTGGTGGAGGCGAGCATCTAGCCGCTCAGGCCGAATGCCATCCCGAGATCGGCCTTATCGGCTGTGAGGTATTCCAGCCAGGTATCGCCAGGCTGCTCGCGCATATCGAACGCCGCCACCTGGACAACATCCGTATTTTTGCCAATGACGCGCGGCTGATGATCGCGGCGCTGCGTCCGTCGTCGATCGATCGCGTCTTTATCATGTTTCCTGACCCTTGGCCAAAGCGCCGCCACGAGAACCGCCGCCTCGTGTGCCGCGAAACGCTCAATGCCTTGGCGGCAGTCTTGACGGACGGAGCCGAACTCCGTCTCGCGACTGATGATAGCAACTACCTCGTCTGGATGCTCGAGCGACTCACCGAACACCCTTTTTTCGAATGGCCGGTTCACGGTCCTCGTGATTGGCGCAACCGCCCGGTAGATTGGCCACCTACGCGCTATGAGGAAAGGGCACGCGCCGCCGGGCGTGCCCCGACCTTTCTGCGCCTAAGGCGACGGTTTCGGAAATGAGGGAAACGCCCTTGCGGCGCGGGTGTTCCCATCATATTTATCGACAGCTTATAGGTCCCGTTGGCGGACCGTTGCGCAGGGGTGGGCCAACGGCCCTTTTTTTATCTTTACGGCTGTTTCGAGAGGTGAGACCACCCCGGGCACGCGCCCACTCTGGTCGCGAAGAGACAGCCGCTCGTTGCGTAATCTCCTGAGGAGGCTCGGGGTTCTTGGTTGACACAAACAGCATCGCGCAGCTGATCGAGCCGTCGCTCGCTGCGATGGGTTATCGTCTTGTGCGAGTGCTGATGACCAGCGGTCGCCGAGCAACGCTGCAGGTCATGGCCGAACGGCGCGACGATTTGCCGATCACACATGATGATTGCGCGAAGATCAGCCATTCCGTCTCCGCCCTTCTCGACGTCGCCGACCCAATCGCCGGTGCCTACATGCTGGAGATCAGCTCCGCGGGAATCGACCGCCCGTTGGTTCGTGCAGAGGACTATGATCGCTTCAGCGGGTTCGAGGCTAAGATAGAGCTCGCCATGCCGCTCGACGGACGAAGGCGGTTCCGCGGGCGCTTAATTGGAACCGTGGGGGGCGTTCTTCGTCTCCTCACCGAGGCGGGTGAAACGCTATTGCCGCTCCACGCAGTGGCGCGAGCAAAGCTCATCCTCACGAACGATCTGATGGCTGCAGGGCAACATGTACTTTCAAAGCCCCATCCCCCGCAGACGGCAACCTCGCACCCGAACTCATTGATACACGAGACCCGAGAACATCATGGAAACGATCGTCACATACGCGCGCCCGGAACTGCTTCAAGTCGCTGACAGCGTTGCTCGCGACAAGGGCATCGACCGGGACGAGGTGCTGGAAGCAATGGAGCAGGCGATTCAGAAAGCAGGCCGCTCCAAATATGGCCAGGAATATGACATTCGCGCCGAAATCGATCGCCGCAACGGCGAGATTCGGCTGCTCCGCTTCCGCGAAGTGGCAGAGGCAGTCGAGAACGAGGCGACCCAGATCGCCCACGCCGAGGCGCAGCGGTTAAACCCAGAAGCGGAGATCGGCGATTTCATTACGGACCCGCTGCCGCCGATCGATTTTGGGCGTATTGCAGCGCAGACCGCAAAGCAGGTGATCGTTCAGAAGGTCCGCGATGCCGAACGCCAGCGGCAATTCCTCGAATTCAAGGATCGAGTTAGCGAGGTTGTTAATGGGCTCGTCAAGCGCGTGGAGTTCGGCAACGTCGTCGTCGACCTCGGCCGCGCCGAAGCGATGCTGCGCAGGGACGAGCTGTTGCCACGCGAAAGCTTCCGTCAGGGTGAGCGCGTTCGTGCCTACATCTATGATGTACGGCAGGAATTGCGGGGCCCGCAAATCTTTTTGTCACGTACCCATCCGCAGTTTATGGCCAAATTGTTCGCGCAGGAGGTGCCGGAGATTTATGACGGGATCATCGAGATCAAGGCGGTCGCTCGGGATCCGGGCAGTCGCGCCAAAATCGCGGTGATTTCGCGTGACAGCGGGATTGACCCTGTTGGCGCTTGCGTCGGCATGCGCGGCAGCCGTGTTCAGGCCGTCGTGGGCGAATTGCAGGGTGAAAAAATCGACATTGTTCCGTGGTCTCCGGATCCCGCGACCTTCGTCGTCAACGCACTGGCGCCGGCCGAAGTCGCCAAGGTTGTAATGGACGAGGAACAGCGCCGTATCGAAGTCGTCGTGCCGGACGATCAGCTGAGCTTGGCGATCGGGCGACGGGGCCAGAATGTTCGTCTCGCATCACAACTTACGGGCTGGGATATCGACATCCTGACCGAGGCCGAGGAGTCGGAGCGGCGGACTGAAGAATTCCGCAACCGCAGCCAGATGTTTATCGATGCCCTCGATATCGACGATGTTATCGCCCATCTGCTGGTCACAGAGGGCTTCACCTCACTCGAAGAGGTGGCCTATGTGCCGCTCGAAGACCTCGCAGACATCGAAGGTTTTGACGCTGAGGTGGCGGCGGAGCTGCAAGAGCGGGCACGCAGCTCGCTCGAACGGCGGGATCGCCAGTACGAGGAGCGGCGTCGAGCACTTGGCGTCAGCGACGACCTCGCGTCGCTCGAACGGTTGACCCCCGGCATGCTGGTTGTTCTTGGCGAGAACAAGATAACGACGCTCGATGATTTCGCTGGCCTTGCCGGGGATGAACTCGTCGAGCTTCTCGCAGGATCCGACAAGGTTGGTGTCAATCTCGAGTTAGAGGAGGCGAATGCGCTGATTATGCAAGCACGAGCACACTGGTTCGCAGATGAAGCCGTAGAATCCGCAAAGTCCGAGCACGAGTAGCAGTCACGAATGCTCAAGATAGGATCAGGACAGTTTAAGGCAGCCGGATGTGGGCACCGCCAAGTCGCAGCGTCGGTGCATTGCTACGGGCGAGACTCACGATCGGTCAAGCCTACTGCGCTTTGTCGTGGGGCCGAACGGTGAGCTTGTCCCCGACATGGCTTCCCGCCTGCCCGGACGGGGTTTGTGGCTAACCCCGCGCCGCGACATCCTCGAGAGCGCGATAGCGCGACGGCTCTTCGCGCGTTCGGCGCGCCGGGCGATAATGACGCCGATAGGGTTTGCCGATCGCGTCGAAGCGTTGCTGGTGCAGCGTTGCTTGGACGCGATCGGTCTCGGGCGCCGAGCTGGTCTTGCGGTTGCCGGCTTCGAGAAGGCCCGCGAAGCCGTGCGAACGGGCAAAGCCACGCTGCTCCTCCTCGCGCTCGACGGGAGGGAAGGCGGGCGCCGGAAGATCCGCGCCTTGGGACGCGGTCTGCCGGTTGCAATCGTGCTGACCGCAGCAGAGATGGGCGCGATCTTTGGCCGCGATCATGTGGTAAACATAGCTATCGAGGATGGTCGGTTGAGTGATCGGCTAATCACCGTTGCGCGGAAGATTGCGGGCTTTCGCCCCGGTGCGGTGATTGACCGAGTGGAACCCGCTCTGGGCCGGCCGACACGGCAAGATGGTGGTATTGGATCCAGATGAGCGACGCGAATGAGCAAGAACAGAAGCGGCCCCTGACCCTCGCCCGCACCGGGGGCCGGCTGGAGCTCCGCAAGAGTGTGGAAATGGGACAGGTGCGTCAGAGCTTCTCTCATGGGCGCTCAAAGACGGTCACGGTCGAGGTCCGCAAGAAGCGTACTATAGGGCCGGCACTCGAACCCGGTCGAGCCGAGGCGTCGCCTGTGGTGGTGCTGGACCAGGTGTCGACGCGACCAACAACGCAGGAGTCGGCGCGTCCGCCCGTCACGTTCCCGCGCGCGCTAACCGCGGAAGAAAAGGCGGGGCGCGTCCGCGCAGTGCACGATGCCCGCAAAGCCGACGAAGAAGCACGCCGACGCGCTGCTCTCGCCGAAGCCGACCGGCGCCGGCAGGAAGAAGAGCAGGCCGCAGAAGAGGCGCGTCGCCGGGCCGAGGAGGAAGCGCGTAGAAAAGCGGAAGAGGAAGATAGGCGACGGCGCGCCGAAGAGGAGGCCCGCCAGCGATCCGAGCAAGAGGCACAGCGGCGCAAAGACGAGGAATCGCGGCGCGAGGTCGCCGAACGGGCCGGGAAGGCGGCCGCGGCGAAAGTCGCGGCGCTCGCCGCAGCTGGCAAGGTCAGCGTTTCGCTCGAAGAGGAAGAAGAAGGGCCAGCGACGGCCCCGCGACGGGGGGCCCGGCCGGAGGCCAAAAAACCGGTGGTGCCCGCTCGTCGCGAAGAGACGCGTCGCCGGACCGGAAAGATCACGGTCACCCGTGCACTCGTCGACGACGAAGGAGAGCGGATGCGCAGCCTGGCCTCGGTCCGCCGGGCTCGGGAGCGCGAGCGCCAGCGCCTACATCAGGGCGAGCAGGAGCAGGTCAAGGTTGTGCGCGAGGTCGTCGTGCCCGAGACGATCACGGTCCAAGAGTTGGCAAACCGGATGGCCGAGCGCGGCGCAGATGTGATCAAGGCGCTGATGCGCATGGGGGTGATGGCGACGATTAATCAGACCATCGACGCCGACACCGCCGAACTCGTCGTAAGCGAGTTCGGGCACCGCCTGCGGAGGGTCTCCGAGGCGGATGTCGAGATGGGTCTACGCGGGGAAGAGGATCTTCCCCAGACGCTCGAGCCCCGCGCGCCGGTAGTCACGGTCATGGGTCATGTCGACCATGGGAAAACCTCGCTTCTCGACGCGCTGCGCGAGACCGATGTCGCGGCTGGCGAAGCCGGCGGCATTACGCAACACATCGGGGCCTATCGGGTCAGCTTGAAAAGCGGCAAACAAATCACCTTTATCGACACACCGGGTCATCAGGCCTTTACCGCGATGCGCGCGCGAGGTGCCAATGTCACCGACATCGTGGTGCTGGTCGTGGCGGCCGATGACGGCATCATGGAGCAAACGGTCGAGGCGATCCGCCACGCCAAGGCGGCGCAAGCGCCGATCATCGTCGCCATCAATAAGATCGACAAAGCCGACGCGAGGCCCGAACGGGTCCGGCAGGAGCTGTTGCAACACGAAATCGTGGTCGAACAGCTCGGTGGAGAGGTGCTCGATGTAGAAGTCTCGGCGCTGGAAAAGACCAATCTCGACAGGCTCGAAGAAGCCATCCTGCTACAAGCCGAACTTCTCGATCTCGTGGCGAACCCAAAGCGCCCGGCGGAGGGCGCCGTCCTCGAAGCAAAGCTCGAGCGAGGCCGCGGCGCCGTCGCAACAGTGCTGATCCAGCGCGGAACATTGCGGGTCGGTGACATCTTTGTCGCGGGCAGCGAATGGGGCCGCGTGCGTGCCCTCGTCGATGATCGCGGTCAGAACCAGCAAGAGGCGGGTCCGTCGACGCCGATCGAGGTATTAGGCCTCAACGGAACACCGCTTGCGGGTGACGATTTCGTGGTCGCCGAGAACGAGAGCCGCGCCCGCGACATCGCTGATTTTCGTCAGCGCCGGCGGCGCAACGCGGTCGCAGCGTCGGGAACGCGCGGTACGCTGGAGCAGATGTTTTCGCAAATTGCCGCCGGCGTCGCTAAGGAACTGCCGGTCGTCGTCAAGTCGGATGTGCAAGGTTCTCTTGAAGCGATCGTAGGCTCGCTCGAAAAGCTGTCGACGGACGAAGTGTCAGTTCGCGTGCTACACTCGGCGGTCGGCGGGATCAATGAGAGCGACGTGATCTTAGCTAAGGCAACGGCTGCGGTGATCATCGGCTTCAATGTCCGCGCCAACCCACAAGCACGCGATCTCGCAAGGCGCGACGGTGTCGAGATCCGCTATTATTCGATTATCTACGACTTGATCGAGGACATGCGGGGTGCGTTATCGGGCCTGCTCGCGCCGATCCTGCGCGAGCGCCTCGTCGGCAATGCCTCGATCCGTGATGTTTTCAGCATCACCAAAGTCGGCAAGGTCGCCGGCTGTATGGTAACCGAAGGCGCCGTGCGGCGCGGCGCCAAGGTGCGTCTGTTGCGTGACAACGTCGTCGTCCACGAAGGCACGCTCAAGACTTTGAAACGTTTCAAGGACGAGGTTCGCGAGGTCAACCAGGGTTACGAGTGTGGCATGGCCTTCGAGAATTACCAGGACATCCAGATGGGCGACATCATCGAGTGCTTTGAGGTAGAAGAAGTGGCGCGGTCGCTCTAGCGTTTCGGATCATGGTCGGGAAACGGCGAAAATTTTTGAGCGGGGTCGGGCCGGAACGTGGCGTCGGCCAACGACGGCTTCGGATCGGGGAAGAGCTGAGGCACACGCTCTCCGGGATCTTGCGTCGGGACGAATGCCGTGATCCCGCGCTACGGGACGCGAATATTGCCGTTACAGAAGTGAGGTTCAGCCCCGATTTGCGCAACGCGACTGTGTTTGTAATGCCGCTTAACGGTGCGAATGCAACTGAAATCATCGCCGGGCTGAAACGCAGTACGCCATTCTTGAAGCGGCTCGTCGCCCACGAGGTAGCGTCGCGCTATACACCCGACTTGATATTTGAACTGGACATCTCGTTTGATCAGGCAGATCGGATCGCCGCCCTGCTCGCGCGACCGGATGTCGAACGCGACCTCTGCCAGGGCGGCGCTCGAACCGAGGCTCACGATGATGTCGGGTGATCGCGGCCCGCACGGCTGGCTAGTCATCGACAAGCCGCAGGGGCTCAGCTCGAGCCGGGTCGTCGAGATGATCCGTCGCCTCACCGGAACCAAGGTGGGACATGCGGGCACTCTCGACCCGCTTGCAACCGGTGTGCTGCCGATAGCGCTCGGCGAGGCGACTAAGACCACCGCTTACGCGATGGCCGGCCGCAAACGCTATCGCTTCCGCGTCCGCTGGGGTATCGCTCGCGCCACCGACGATCGCGAGGGCAAAATCGTTGGCGAATGCTCATTGCGGCCGAGCCGCGAGGCAATCGAGGCGATCCTGCCCCGCTTTACCGGCACGATCCTACAGTCGCCGCCGCCTTATTCGGCGATCAAGGTCGACGGACGCCGGGCCTATGCGCTTGCGCGAGCCCACAGGCCCCCCGCTCTGACCGCGCGGCCGGTGCAGATCGCCGCGCTGCGGCTGATCGCTGTGCCGGATCGCGATCACGCTGATTGCGAGGCGCTGGTCGGTACGGGGACCTATATCCGCGCCCTCTCCCGTGATCTCGGCATCGCGCTCGGAACTTTCAGCCATGTTGCCGAGTTGCGGCGTCTTTCGGTCGGACGTTTCACCGAAGCACAGGCGATTTCACTGGATTCCGTAGTCCAGCGTCGGCATAGTCAAGCTGCTTCGGAGTATCTGCTTCCAATCGAGACCGCGCTGGACGACATCCCGGCTCTGGCCTTGACCGCAGCCGAAGCTGCTCGATTGCGTTGCGGGCAGAGGGTGACGCCACACGATATTGGCGTACGGGCGCATCTGGAGCGGCTCGACGAGGGCACGGTTGTCAGCGTTTGGCACGACCAAGCGGTGATCGCTCTGGCCAAGATCGAAAACGGCAGTCTCCGGCCGGCGCGGGTCATCAGTCGCTGAAGGGGTTAAATCGGTGTCGATCACCGCCGAGCGCAAGCAAGCGCTCATCATCGAGTATGCCACCAAGGAGGGCGACACCGGATCGCCGGAGGTCCAGGTGGCGATCCTGAGCGAGCGCATCCGTAATCTCACCGATCACTTGGGGAGCCATAAGAAGGACTTCCACTCGCGCCGCGGGTTGCTCGTCATGGTCGGCCAGCGACGGCGCTTGCTGGACTATCTCAAGCGGTCGAGCGTCAGCCGTTACGAGACGTTGATCGGACGTCTTGGACTGCGCCGCTGACACTTCGTTGCTACTCTGCGCGCGATCGAAATTCCGCTCAGCCGGATGGATTCGGCGGGGAGGATTGCCGTCCCCGCTCATCGGGAGCGCCTGCTCGAGTGAGCCCGATGCCATTCTCATTGCCGACGACTTCGGGGCGACCCTTGTCGCGGAAACTGCGTCGCTGCATGGATTTTTTCCGAAAGGAATGATACCGAATGTTTCAGGTTTATCGTAAGGAGCTGATATGGGGCGGACGTCCTCTCGTACTTGAGACGGGGAAGCTCGCGCGCCAGGCCGATGGTGCGGTGCTCGCCACCTATGGCGAGACGACCGTGCTGTGTACCGCAGTCGCGATGAAGACCGCAAAGTCCGGACAAGACTTCTTCCCTCTGACCGTCAACTATCAAGAGAAAACCTTCGCCGCCGGCAAGATCCCGGGCGGCTTCTTCAAGCGCGAGGGCCGCCCCTCGGAGAAGGAGACGCTGGTTTCGCGGCTGATCGACCGGCCGTTGCGACCGCTCTTTGTTCCGGGGTTTGTCAATGAAACCCAAATAATCTGTACGGTTCTGAGCCACGATCTCGAAAACGATCCCGACATCGTATCGCTAGTCGGTGCTTCAGCGGCTCTGACCATCTCGGGGATACCGTTTTTGGGACCCATCGGCGGTGCGCGCGTTGGGTACATCGACGGAAACTACGTTTTGAACCCGACCCTGGGCGAGATCCCTCGCTCGCGGCTCGACCTCGTCGTCGCCGGCACGGCCGACGGTGTGCTGATGGTCGAATCCGAGGCGAAAGAACTGTCCGAGGAAGTCATTCTGGGGGCGGTGGTCTTCGGCCATCGCGAGTTTCAGCCAGTGATCGAGGCGATCATCGAGCTCGCCGAGACCTCCGCCCGCGAGCCGTGGAGCGTGCCACCCCCGCCGCCCCAGCTCACCGAGATCGAAGCACGGCTGCGCGAAACGATCGGTCCGCTGATCGAGGCCGCCTATCGCGAGCAGGGCAAGCAGCATCGCAGCAACCGGCTCGACGCGGCGAAGGCGCAGGCGGCCGAGCTGTTTTCCGACGAGCTTGAGCGCGCGGCCGCGCTGAAGCTGTTCAAGGACGTGGAAAGAGAGATCGTCCGCGGCGCCGTTTTGCGGCAAGGGTTGCGGATCGATGGTCGCGATCCCAGTACCGTTCGACCTATTTCGTGCGAGGT
>DASQCY010000451.1:0-2006 GCA_035634495.1 Allostellaceae bacterium | reverse complement strand
GAGATCGTCGCCGCGATCGAACACATCTTGGCCGGCGATGCCACGCTCGCCGGTCGGCGGGCGCTGGTGACAAGTGGGCCGACCCGAGAGCCGATCGATCCCGTGCGCTACATCTCGAACCACTCTTCAGGCAAACAAGGTCATGCGATCGCAGCCGCACTCGCCGCACTCGGCGCTGACACGGTGCTCGTCTCGGGGCCGACGCAAGAGCCCACGCCGGCCGGGGTCAAGGTCGTGTCGGTCGAGACAGCTGAGGAAATGCTCGTTGCCTGCCAGGCGGCGCTGCCGGTCGATGTCGCAGTCATGGCGGCGGCCGTCGCCGATTGGCGGGTCGAAACCGCCGGCCGGCACAAGCTGAAGAAGGACGGACGCCCGCCGGTGCTCCGCCTTGCCGAAAACCCCGACATTCTCGCCAGCATCGCCCAGCGCGCCAACGACCGGCCGGCCCTCGTCGTGGGCTTTGCAGCGGAGACCGACGATGTGGTCGAGAACGCCCGCCGCAAGCGTCTGCGCAAGCGCTGCGACTGGATCCTCGCCAACGACGTCTCACCCGGGACGGACACCTTTGGCGGCGACCGCAACACGATTCATCTGGTCGATGCCGACGGGATCGAGGACTGGCCGGTAATGACCAAGCGCGAGGTCGCCGCGCGGCTCGCCGAGCGGATCGCCCGGTATATCGGGGTCCGGCACCCCGGCGGCTCTTGAAAGTCGAGCTCAAGATCCTCGATCCGCGGCTTCCCGGCTGGGGCTTCCCGCGCTGGGGCTCGAGCATGGCGGCGGGACTCGACCTCCATGCGTGCATCGAACACCCGCTCGTCCTGAAGCCGCAAATGCCGGCCGTCCTGATCTCGGCCGGTATTGCCTTTCGCATCGGCGCCGCGGAATGGTGTGCCCTTGTGCTGCCGCGTTCCGGCCTCGGCCATCGGGAGGGGCTGGTGCTCGGCAACACGATCGGGGTGATCGACGCCGATTATGAGGGGCCTTGTCTGATTTCGGCGTGGAACCGGAATCTTGCCGGCGAGGGCATAATGGTTCGGCCCGGCGACCGCATCGCCCAGCTCGTCTTCACTCGCATCGCACGCCCGGAATTCGCGGTCGTACCGGCCTTTTCGAAGCGTGAAGGCCGGCACGAAGGCGGTTTTGGATCGACCGGTGTCGAGGCCGCTTGTCCGGACCCGCGTCCGGCGCGAAACTCGTGACAATTAGAATCTGACTCTTGGGGATGGCGGCCTGGACGACATGATTCGGCTGACCAAGAAACTGCTTTTCGCAATCGAGGCGGTGCTCGACATCGCCTACAACGGCGGCCAGGTGCCTGTGCGATCGTCCGAGATAACCGAGCGCGAGGGGATCCCGCGCCGTTATCTCGAGCCGGTGTTGCAGGAGCTGGTGCGGCAGAAGATCCTCCTCGGAATCCGCGGCCCAAGCGGCGGCTATCGCCTGGCCCGCGAGCGGCGACGGATCAGCCTCGGCGACATTGTCCGCACGGTGCGCGAGCTCGAGACCGCCGAGGATCCGATCAGCGACCCGGCTGGCAGCGCCCTTGGGCATCAGGTCGTGCGGCCGGTGTGGCTCGAGCTCCAAGACGAGATGATGCGGCGGCTCGACGCGTTGACCCTCGAGGAGCTGTGCGGTCGCGCGCATCGCTCCGGGATCGCCGGCAGAGCTGCAGAATGCGGTGATTTCGAGATCTGAAGGAGCAATAGGAACCGGATGGACAGCGCCACGTTGATCAAGCCGGCGCCCGCAGAGTTTCGCGGCCACATCTACGACAGCATCATCGAAACGATCGGCGCGACCCCGCTCGTGCGCATCCACCGCCTGGCACGGGACGCCGGGGCCAAGGCGGATATCCTGGGCAAGTGTGAGTTCTTCAACCCGCTCGCCTCGGTCAAGGACCGCATCGGCGTCTCGATGATCGCCGCCGCCGAGGCCGCCGGCCGGATCAAGCCCGGCACCGTGCTGGTCGAGCCGACTTCCGGCAATACCGGGATCGCGCTCGC
>DASQCY010000450.1:0-1698 GCA_035634495.1 Allostellaceae bacterium | reverse complement strand
TGCTGCCGGAATGAGCGTAGCATGCCCGCCGGTTGCCCGGCGACTGATGCCGGGAAGGAGAAGCCGATGACACCACGACAGACGATGAGGAGCCTGATCGCGCGCCGCCGCTACACGATGGCGCCGGGGGCCTACGACACGTTGACGGCGCGGCTTGTCGAGCAGGCCGGGTTCGAAGCGGTCTATCTGACCGGCGGCGGCTATTCGCGGGCGAGCGGCTATCCCGATCTCGGGTTGCTGACCCTGTCCGAGAACGTCCGTTTCATCGGGTTGACGGTCGAGGCGGTCGGCATCCCGGTCATCGCCGATGCCGATACCGGCTACGGCAACGCCATCAACATGATCCGCACGGTCCGCGAATACGAGAAATCCGGGGTTGCTGCTTTCCACGTCGAAGATCAGGTCTCGCCCAAGAAATGCGGCCATTACGAGGGCAAGGAGGTCATCAGTACCGCCGAGATGGTCGGCAAGATCCATGCCGCGGTCGACACGCGGCGGGACCCCGACCTTGTCATCATCGCCCGCTCGGATGCCCGCCCAATCGAGGGGCTGCAGGCGGCGATCGACCGCGTCAACGCCTATCTCGAAGCGGGGGCCGATGTCGGTTTTGTCGAGGCGCCTCAGAATGTCGAGGAGCTGCGCATCGTCGGCCGTAGCGTCAGCGGGCCGGCCCTGGTCAATGTCTTCGAAGGCGGCAAGACCCCGATGCTGCCGGCGAGCGAGCTGCAGACGATGGGGTTTCGCCTCGGCATCTATCCCTCGCAGACCCATCGCGCGGCGATCCGCGCCGCGCAACGGGTGCTGGCGATACTGAAGCAAGACGGCGACACGCGGCGCATCGAGGCTGAACTCGCCACGTTCCAGGATCGCGAAGACGCGGTCGGCACCGCCCGCTGGCGCGCCCTCGAGAAGAAATATATGGGCGATGAAAGCTGAGCTTAGTGTCTCAGCTCGTCGGGAACTCTGCCGCCATTCTCCGCCAGCTTGATCATGACCTGCTTGTGAAGCCAAATATTCATCGAGGCTGAATCGTTCATATCCCCGGTGTAACTCAGCTCCTGGGCGAGCTCCTTGCGGGCAGCCAGGCTACTGTCCAAGTTGATCAGCTTCATCAGGTCGACGATCGATCTTCGCCAATCGAGGCGCTCGCTCGATTGCCCGGCGAGACCATCCATGATCGCTGCGACGTCGACCGGGGTCGCCGACGCGGCGGCTGGCGCCGATGGAGCGGCCGAGGCCGGAGCCGTCGCAGGTTGTGCGGGTGGCGTGGCCGGCGCGGCTGCTGCGGGAGCGGCCGCGGCCGCCGCCGATGACGAATGGCCGAATATGGCCGACATGATGTTTCCGAAAATGCTCATCGCCGTCCTCCTAGGGCTGTGTGGATCGAGGTGGAGCGCGTTTGGATTACACCACCGGCGACCGCCCGCCGTCGACATTGATCGCGCAGCCGGTCACATAGGAAGCGGCATCGGAGGCGAGGAAGGTCGCGATGTTGGCGAACTCCTCGGCCCGGCCCATGCGGCCGAGCGGCACGCCGCGGCCGGCCTCGGCGACGTACTGCTCGAAGCTCACATTCGGCCGTTCGCGATCGTAGCGCCGCTTGATCTGGTCCGACACGATGACGCCGACATGCAGCGAGTTGACCAGCACGTTGTGGGGCGCCCCTTCCTGCGACAGGGCCTTGGTGAACGCCATCTG
>DASQCY010000449.1:0-2635 GCA_035634495.1 Allostellaceae bacterium | reverse complement strand
CAAGTCGACCGAACATAATCTCGATCTGGCCTTCACCTCGCTCGACGCCCAGCGCGAAGCCTGTGAGGCCTATATCCAGAGCCAGGCGCAGGAAGGCTGGCGGCGCGTCCCCGAGCATTATGATGATGGCGGCCTGTCCGGGGCCTCGCTGCAGCGGCCGGCGCTGCAGGCTCTGCTGGCGGAGGTCCGCGCCCGCCACATCGACATGGTGGTGGTGTACAAGGTCCACCGGTTGACCCGCTCGTTGGCGGACTTCGCCAAGCTGATCGAGCTGTTCGACGCCCACGAGGTCTCGTTCGTGTCGGTGACGCAATCCTTCAATACCAGCTCCAGCATGGGGCGGCTTACCCTCAATGTGCTGTTGTCCTTTGCTCAGTTCGAACGCGAGCTGATTGGGGAGCGGGTCCGAGACAAGATCGCGGCCTCCAAGCGCAAGGGGCTGTGGGTCGGGGGCCCGGTCCCGCTCGGCTACGCGGCCGTGGACAAGAAGATCGTGATGATCCCGGCCGAGGCCGAGGCGGTTTGCACCATCTTCGCGCGCTATCTGGAATTGGGTTCGCTGCGCCAGCTCGCCGACGATCTGAGCCGCCGGGGCATCTGCAGCAAGACCCGCCAGCTCGCAAATGGCCGCAGCATTGGTGGAGGCTGGTTCGGCGTGGGGGCGCTCGCCTATCTGCTTAGGAACCGCTTCTATATCGGCGATGTCGTCTACCGCGGCGAGGTGAATCGGGGCGACCACGCGCCCATCCTCGATCGCGAGCTGTTCGAGGCCGTGCAGGGGAGACTTGCGGCGCAAGCGGTGCAGCGGCGGTGTCGGTTGCGCGGCGCGCCCGCCCTCCTGGCCGGCCGCATCTTCGACGAGCGCGGCAACCGGATGAGCCCGACCCATACCAACAAGGGTGGCGTCCGCTATCGCTATTACGTCTCCCAAGCCGTGCTGCGAAACACGCCCGCAGCGGCCTCAGCGATCACCCGCGTGCCGGCACCCGAGATCGAGGCGCTCGTGGTCACGGCGCTACGCGATCACCTGCAGGCGAATGCTGCCGCGCTGCAGCCGACGCCCGACAATGAGCGGGAACTGGTCGAGCAACACGTCGAGCGTGTCACGCTCGGTCCCAAGCATATCAAACTACAACTGCGCCAAAGCATTCACGTGCCGGAAGCATGCGATCCCATCGATGGCACAGGCCCGTCGGCCGGCTGTGTGAACGGGCGCGCCACGACGTTCACTTTCCCTTGGACCAGCCCGATTCCGGCTACGGTCAAAGGCATCGTCCATGTGCCGGCTTGCAACACGCCGATGAAGCCGTCCCGACGCGAGGCGCTGCTGACCGCCATCGCCAGGGCGCGCACATGGGTCGACGATTTGGCGCAGGGCCGCGTCGCCAGCTGGGCGGCGGTTGCGCGTCGGGAGGGCATGGCTGAACGGCACGTGCGGCTGCTCATCCCGCTCGCCTTCGTATCGCCCCGAATCGTATCAGCCCTGCTCGACGGCATCGCACCGGCCGGTCTCACCGTGACGACGCTCGCGCGCGGTCTGCCCTATTCCTGGGCGGAGCAAGAGCGACTGATTGGCAACAAGCAAACGGCACGAGGCCAAGAAGACCGCAGCCCTTATACCGAGTCCCATTGATCAGAACCGGTGCGCCCATTGGCGCAATCCGATGGACATGATGCGCCAGGGCTGATTGACGAGCTTGTTCCACGTCACACAGCAGTGGTCGACGAGATCGTCGTAAGATTTGAAGACGCGGTTCGACAGCCAGTTGTCGCGCAGGAACTGCCAGACGTTTTCGACCGGATTGAGCTCGGGACATTTCGGCGGCAGCGCCATAATGGTGATGTTTGGTGGCACGACGAGTCCCGTCGACAGGTGCCAGCCGGCCTGATCGACCAAGAGTACGGCGTGTGCGCCGGGCGCGACCGTGGCGGCGATCTCCACCAGGTGCAGGTTCATCGCCTCGGTGTTGCAGGTCGGCAGCATCAGGGCTGCACCCTTACCCTGTTTCGGGCAGACGGCGCCGAAGATGTAGGTGGAAGCGGTGCGCTGGTCGCGGGGCGCACTTGGGCGCGTGCCGCGCTTCGCCCAGCGGCGGGTGATCTTGTTCTTCTGGCCGATACGAGCCTCATCCGCGAACCAGATTTCTATCGTGTCGATGCCGACCGCCTTCTCGCGCGCGATTGGGTCCAGGCGCGCGGGGAAGCTTTTTTAAAATCCTCGATCGCGCCCGCGGCTTGCGCGTAATGGCGCGGCCGTGCGGAGAGCTTGCGATAGCCCATGGCGCGCAGCTCCCGGCTGAGCGTCTGCTTGGCGATCGCGATTCCTCGAAGATCCATTGTGCCAGATCGATCAGCCGCCAACGCACCACGCCGTGGACTGCCGGAATCGGCCCACTCTCGATCATGCGGGCGATGGCTTGGCGCTGGACGTCGTTGAGCTTGGACGGTTGCCCGGCGACTTTCCGTTCAGCAGACCGTCAGGGCCCCGCTCGTTGAAGTGCAACACCCAATCTCGGATGATCTGAAGCCCGACACCGCCAATCATCGCCGCCTCAGTGCGCGTCGCGCCATCATAAATTGCGGCGAGCGCCAGAAGCCGACGGGCCTGAGGGCCGTCTTTCGTCTTCTTCGCCAA
>DASQCY010000448.1:0-6520 GCA_035634495.1 Allostellaceae bacterium | reverse complement strand
CGCCATGCCCGATTGCTTGGCCTTGTCGATCGCCACCTGCATCGCAAAGCGCGCCGGTACATGGCCTAACCCGCCATCGCCGTCGACCAGCGCCGAGACCGGCGTTTCCTTGATGATGCGCGGACGGGCTGCCATGTTCGCACGCCCGCTGCGGCGCAGCCGGTCGTAGCCCGGCAGCATCGAGATGCCGTGGCTGTCGACCCCGTGCAGATCCGCCCAGCCGAGGATGTCGGCGGTCGTCTCCGCGTTGTCCTCCGGCATGCCCCAGGCCAAGAGGATGGCTTTAAGTTGCGCGCGGTGCCTTTCGTACGGTGCCGCCATCTCACGGCACCGTCAGGCGATACACTCGCGCCGCGGTGCCGCTATAGAGCGCCTTCTTTTCGGCTGCCGACGCGCCCGAGGTGATGCGCTTGAACGCATTCCACAGCTCGGTGTAGCCGCAGGACTGCTTGTCAGGCGGGAAATTGCTCTCGAACATGCAGCGGTTGGCCCCAAAGGCTTCGATGCAGGGCTCGATATACTGGCGCCACGTCGCGGCGAGGTCTTCGGACGACGGCGGCGCGTCGCGCTCGTGGAAGCCGAAGCCGAACGAGGTCATGCCGACGCCGCCGAGCTTGACGTTGACGTTCGGGCATTTCGCCAAATCGCCGATGTCCTTCTTCCAGCCCGCGAGGATCTCCTGCCGGTGTCCGCTATACGGGCCGACGCCAAGCACACCGCCGACATGATTGAGGATAATCGTGGTGTCGGGAAAGGCCCGGGCAAGGTCGATCGCGTCCGGCAATTGCGGATGATACTGCCAGGACTCGAAGCTGAGACCGAGCGGGGCGAGCTGGGCGAAGCCCTCGCGAAATTCGGGGTCGCGCAGCTGATGCGGCGGGATCGGGCGGGTTGCGAATTTTTGGATCGAGTCACTGGCGTCCCACGAGACGCCGTGGCGGATGCCGCGGAAGCGCCCGCCGCCGACTCTGATCTCGGCCTCGAGCACCTCGCGCACTCTGGTGCCGAGGGTCAGGTCGGCGTGGCCGACAATTCCCTCGGCGACGCGGCAGGGACCATAACCGCCCGACGCACTCATCGCCGCAACGCCGGTGACGAACTCGACCTCGCCGACCGGCGCCATTTCGGCGGGACCGTCTTTGCGGTACATCGAGCGGCATTCGAGAAAGACGGTCGAGACGATGTTGTGGCCACCGCCAATGTCGGCCAGGAGCTCGCGCAGCAGATACCGCCCGCGTTGCGGCGTGTCCCAAAAATGATGGTGCGGATCGATGGTCGGCAGCCCCGGCTCCAGTGCGGCTTCACTGGGCCGCTGCGTCAACCACGCCTTCAGCTCGGCTTCATTGCGGTAAGCCAGGCCAGGGTATTCGCCCTTCGCGTCCCCTGTCATATCGCCTCCCTCACTCGGCCGCGGCGCGCTGGGCGGCGCCGGTGCTGCGGAACGCCGGGATCACTTCCTTGGCGAAGCGGTCGAGGTCTGCGAGCTGGACGTCGAGCGGGGTTCCGAGTGGGGTGGCGCAAATGATGCGGTCGAGCCCGGGATAGCGTTTCTCGACCGCCTTCAGCTGCTCGACAATGTCCTCCGGCCGGCCGGCCAGGAAGCCGCCGGCTTTCACGGCGTCCTCGATGCGCGGCAATTTGGTCGTCGCAGCGAGCCTCGGGTCGCGCATCGCCGCGATCTGCTCGTCGGTCAATGCCCGCACGAGGCGCAGTTCGCCGAACATCTTCATGTTCTCTTCGTAATGCGGCGCGGCCTCGCGGATCGCTTGTTCGCGGCTCGCCGCGATGTGGAACTGGTAGCCGAGCGCCAGCCGCTCGCCCAGTTCGAGCTTGACCTCGCGCCGGGCATAGGCCGCCTGGAAGCCGATCATGTGTCGCTCGACGGCACCGCCCTCGGCCGAACCGCCGCCGATCACGCCGCGGATGCCGTACTTCGCCATGAAGTCAAAGGCGCGCTCGGAGCCGCTTTGGATCGGCTGCCAGCACTCGACCGGCAGGCGCTCGGGCGCTGGGATCAAGGTAATCTCTTTCAAGGTGTAGCCGCGATAGGGCACCTCGGGCGGGATCGTGTAGTACTTGCCCTTGTGCGAGAACGGCTTGCCTTCAAAGGCCTTGAACAAGACATCGACGCCCTCCTCGAACATCTCGCGGTTGGCGGCCTGGTCGAGCAATGGCGAGCCGAAGGTCTCGACCTCACGGGTGTGGTATCCGCGGCCGACGCCGAAGATCACCCGCCCGCCGGAGAGAATGTCTGCCATCGCATAGTCTTCGGCGAGGCGCAGAGGGTGCCACATCGGCACAATATTGAAGCCGCAGCCGATCTTCAGGTTCCTAGTGACGTTGACGAGATGCATCGCCATCATCAGCAGGTTCGGAATCAATTCCGTGCCCTCGGGCTGAAAATGGTGCTCGGCCATCCAGAAGGTGTTGTAGCCCCGCTCGTCCATGCACTTGGCGTAAGCCACCACCTTGTGCAGCGCTCCGGCCAGTTGCTCTTTGGAGTAGCAGCGGTCATTGATCGGCGTGCCGGTGTAGCCGAGGTTCGCCATGTCGACGGTGCCATAGTAGGAGCTGTCGAATTTCGTGATCATCGGGGTCCTCGCTGTGCCGCGCGCTCCGGACAGTGTTCCACGACCTTCCGGGGATGACAACCTTTCGGCTTGACATGTGTCAGACATGTGACCATGTCCATCACATGTCAGTCATGATCCAGATCCGCAATGTCCCCGATGCGCTGCACCGGCGGCTCAAATCGCGCGCCGCACTCGAAGGAATGTCGCTTTCCGATTATTTGCTCGCCGAGTTGCGCCGCGTCGCAGAGCGGCCGAGCCTCGCAGAGATGATTGAGCGCCTGGAGAAGCACTCCGCAACCAACCCACAGCCCTCACCGGAAGAGGTGATCCGAGCCGAGCGCGACTCGCGGTGATCGTCATCGACGCCTCGGCGCTCGTGGAACTTCTGCTGCGAACGCCGGCCGCTGCCTCTGTGAGAGAGCGCCTCAGAAGCACTGGGCAAACGCTGCATGTGCCCCATCTGATCGATATCGAGGTGACGCATGTGCTCCGGCGCTATGCGGCGACCGGGCAGATCGAACCTGCACGCGGCCGCACCGCGCTGAACGATCTGTTTGATTTTCCCTTGTACCGCAACCCGCACGATGTGTTGCTGCAGCGGGTCTGGGAATTGCGCCACAACTTGACCGCCTATGATGCCGCCTATGTCGCGCTCGCCGAAGCGCTCGACGCGACACTGCTGACCCGCGACCACCGGCTCGCCGCCGCGCCTGGGCACAATGCGCGGGTCGAGCTGGTGTAATCGGCGGAGAATTACGCGCACGCGCCCCTT
Organism: Allostellaceae bacterium; assembly: GCA_035634495.1. Taxonomy (GTDB): domain Bacteria; phylum Pseudomonadota; class Alphaproteobacteria; order ATCC43930; family CGMCC-115725; genus AP-15. The sequence continues at coordinate 3,175 of DASQCY010000448.1, read as the reverse complement.
TATCGCATTGGCGTGCGCACCGTAGGTGATCCGCCCCGGCGCGTCGCCCGGCAGGCGCGCGCACCCGCGTCTTGAGCAACTCGACATCGTCGGAAGCCATCGCCGCCGCTGCCGCTCGCATACTCGCGTGCATCAGATTCGTCGTCCAAAAATCTTCGAAATCGGCGAACGTGCGCTGTACCGTGATGGTCCGCGTCTCGATCGCCTCGAGCCCTGCGCCCGTCCACAAATCCCGCAAGGTGTCGAGCCGAGAAGCCTCGGGCCAGGCGACTCCAGACCCCCATCGTGCGCTCGTATGCGGCGCCGTCCTCGAAGCGAATTTGAGCTTCCACCATCAGCCTCTCCCTTACCTTCTCTACTCCCACGGCATTTCGGCGGCGGCATTGCGCCCGGAGACGCGGCCAAAAGCCAGGCATTCGCCGATATTGCCGGTGCCCTGGTACAAATAGCTGTAGATCGAGCCAAGCTCGCCGGCGCTGTAGAGCCGCGGGATCGGCGTCCCGTCGGGGCGCACGATCTGCCCCTTCTCGTTGCGGCGCGGGCCGCCCTGGGTGTTGAGCATCGAGGGCGACAGCTCGACCGCATAAAACGGCCTGTCGGCGACGGGCTCCATCATCAAGGTCCGGCCGAACTCCGGGTCGTATCCGGCCTCGCAATAACGGTTCCACCGGCTGACGGTGTCTGTCAGAGCGGCGGGGTCGAGCCCAATAGCCGCGGCCAGCGCCGCAATATTGTCGGCGGTCTTGATCCAGCCTTTTTCGAGCTCGGCGCTGTTGTCGTCGCTCCACGCGTAGCGCTCGATGATCTGCGTCCAGCCATGGCTCGGGTGCTTGTCGTAAAGCGGCCCGGCGGAAAACAGCGTGTGGTCGAAAATCATGAACATCGGGCACGGGGTCGACAATGGCAGCCAGCGCCCGTTGACCGGCACCTTGCCGTGACGGGTTTTGTATTTTTCGTCGCAAAAACGTCTGCCGTCGGGGCCGACCACGACCATGCCGCCCGGCATCTTCTTGCTGAAATGCAGTGCCTGCATCGAGAAGGTTGTGCGGATTTCCGGCACCTTCAGCGCCATCGATGGGCCCGCGTAGTTGTTCATGTGCCAGAGATCGGCGCCGACCGACATCGCCATCGTAATGCCGTCGCCTTCGTTCCAGGGCGAGCCGGAGGTGTAACAACACGGAATGCCGGGCAGGTAATTGCGGATCATCTCCTGATTGTTTTCGAAGCCGCCACAGGTCAACACCACGGCCTTGCGGGCTTTGACGCAGATCGATTCATCCGCCCTCTGGGCGCGCACCCCGAGAATTTCCTTGGTAATATCGTTCTGGATCAGTTCGCGCCCCGGGGTTTCATAGAAGATTGGGATCGGGCGCTGCCTGACCAGGCTTTCGAACCGTTTCCAGGTGAAGGAATAGCCGTAGGTCGGGCCATCGTGAAATTTGTGGACGCAGTGCGACCCGGGCAGATCCGGGAATTCGATGCCGACCGGCGGGTGCTGGTGTTCTTGCGGGTCGCCGCCGAGGCGTTCGAGCCAAGCATTATTCTGGCACATCTCCTCGGCCCAGACCTGCACCATCTTCTTCGGCACGGTGAAAGCGCCGCAGAGTGCCGTCAGATAGGCGGCGGCGTCTTTGGCCGATGACGTATTCAAATAGCCTTGGCCGGCGACCCGCGTGTTGCCGCCATGCTCGCCTTCGGGGGCCTTTTCGAGGATGACGACTTCCGCGCCCAGGTCATGTGCGGTGACCGAAGCCGCGACACCCGCAGCCCCAAACCCGACAACGACGACATCGGCTTCCACGTCCCAATTCGGCTGCACTGAGGTTCGATCTTCGGTTTGACAGGGCTTCGCGTGAAGCGACACATTGGTGTCGAACGATAGCGCGATCGGGAGGGCCGGAAGCTATGCCGATATTCGATGCCCAGGTTCACGCCTATGAACGCAACCACCCTGGCCGTCCGTGGGTCGGCACTCTTCAGGGGCCGCCGGAGGTCACCGGCGACCAAATGGTGGCGGCGATGGACGAGGTCGGTGTTGACGGCGCGGTGCTGGTCTCGCCGTTCAGCATGTACCGCTACGATGCCAGCTACGCCATGGAAGTTTATGCAGCGCATCCGAGCCGGTTCAGGCTGGTCAAGCCGGTCGATCCTATCGATCCGAGGGTCGCCGATACGATCGCCGACTGGGCGTCGACGAAGGGCACAGTCGGCATCCGGGTGTTCTTGCGGGATACCGCGTCAACCGACCCCGCCGACCCCGCGATCAACCGCGTCCTGGCTATGGCGGGGCGGCATTCGCTGCCGGTCAACCTGGCGTGTACGGGGCGTCTGGAACAGGCCGCACAGCTGGCGGCACGCAACCCCAACACGCAAGTGGTGATCGACCACCTCGGGCTGCAGCAGCCTCCAGCGCCGCCGGCCCCACCGCAGCCCTTTGCCGAGCTGCCGAAGGTGTTGGCGCTAGCCAGTCATCCTAATATCGCGATCAAGATCAGCGGCGCTTGCACGCTGTCGCACGAGCCTTTCCCGTACAAAGACATCTGGGACCCGCTCGGGCGCATCTTTGACGCCTTTAGCCTAAACCGTTGCATGTGGGGCACCGACTGGACCCGCGCGGTCGCACTGCTCACCTACAAGCAGGGGGTCGACTCCTTTCGCGTCACCGACCGGCTGTCCGACAGCGATCGCGCCACTTTAATGGGTGACACGCTGGCGCGGGTCTACAACTGGTCCTCTAGAGCCTGATCCGGTGCCGCGGTTTCCCGGCTACGCGGCGCCTTCATCCCGCCGTGCACTTCCGCCACGATCTCGAACGAGCGCTTGCGCTTGTCGTGATCAAAGATGTTGGCGGTCACCATCAGCTCGTCAGCACCGGTGCGGCGGATGAAATCCTCCAAGCCGTCATGCACGGTGTCGGGGCCGCCGACGATGGCACAGCCCAGCGCATCGGCGAGGATGGCTCGGGCCTGGGGGTCGAGCCGGGCTTCGAAATTCACCACCGGCGGGGGTACTCGGCCGCGCCGGCCGATCCGATTGTTTAGCGACGATTGCTGCAATGACGAGAACAGAAACCGCGCCTTGTCGTCCGATTCCGCGGCGACGACGACAACCCCGAGCATGACGTGGGGCAGCGCGAGCTGCGCCGAGGGGCGAAAGCGCTCGCGGTAGATCTGCA
>DASQCY010000447.1:0-2513 GCA_035634495.1 Allostellaceae bacterium | reverse complement strand
CTCTCCATCGGTCGCGATGATATGCTGGCCCGGCAGCGAGGTGGTCCCGTAAATCTTGTTGAGCACGGCAATTTCGTCCGAGTCGATATGAACATAGGAGGTTGCGGCCAGGCAGATCAGTGCGATTGCGACAAACACCACGCGCAGCGACAGGGAAAGCGAGCGGAAATCCGGCCGTGCTCGATTGACGAAGAGGCCGAGGATTCTCGGGGCCACAGCCGCCAGCACGAAGAAAAAAAGTGCCACGACTACCCAAAACATCGGAACCTCCAGACGGCCTTGAACCCGGTCGCGTCAGGTCAGGACGAGATCGGCGGCGCCGAGATCGGAAATCTCGAGGCCCTGCCCCTGCCCCATTAGATTAGGGGCATTTAACGGTCGACGACCGGCTCTACAACTGGCTTGCAGCTGCCGAGGCGGTGACAGAATGGGGGCTCGATTGGTTCGGGATCGGGCACAAGGGGCCGATGCGGTCGGGTTGCGATCGAGCCGCCGACATGATGTTGATCCGCACGGGACGGCGGCCGGCGGAACGTCTGCCCATGCGTCAATCCCCGGAATGCTGGTTGATGCGCCGCAGGCATCGACTATTGGCGGCGGCGAAACGAAACGGCACCAGTCGCTCCAGATCGCTGTCCCACAATGCATAGCGGAAGGCCTGAAGCGCCGTGCGCAGTGTAAGCATTGACGCCAATTGAAACCCGGCATCGGCATTGTGGCATTCCTCGAGCCGATAATTCGGGATCCGCGGGTTTACGTGGTGCACATGATGAAAGCCGATATTGCCGGTAAACCACTGGAGCAGCCGCGGCAAGCGAAGATAGGAGGTGCCCCCGAGCGAGGCCGCGGCAAAACTCCAGCTTGCGTCCGGCATCCACTGCGCATGCTCAAAGCGGTGCTGGATCGAGAACAGCCAGACGCCGACGATTGAGGCGATTACCGTGATCGGTAGCTGGACGGCGGCTACCACGTGGCGGGATCATGGTTGGGACGATTTGCCTGGTTCAGGCGAAAGCAACAGCTCCATTTTCTCCACCACCGGCATGCCGATTGCAATTTCGCGGTAGTCGACAATTTCTGAGATTGGCTTCTCGGCACCTATAGGAGAGTCGATGCGGACAGGGAGACTTAGCCCGTTCCAATGACGTGGTGCGGCCGATCATCTATCACATGCGCGCCGCGCAGCACCGCGACCGGCTGGCGACCCGAGGCCAAGGGGCCTCAGCCTGATGGCGAACACCATCTACAACGCCTGGCGTATGGAAGACGTGTGGCTCGACAGGTAGAGGGGACACCTTTGACCCATTCAGCGCCCGATGAGTCTCGACCGCTTGATCAAGCTTCACGAGGCCCATGACGGCGCGTTCGATGGGTGAACGGTTGCCGGGATTATGCTATCTGAACGGAGGGCACGAAACTTCCGGAGCGGGCTAAGCAGCGTCATGCCCGGTACCCGCCGTCTCGCCGCAATCCTTGCCGCCGACGTGGCGGGCTACTCGCGCCTGATCGGGGCGGACGAGGGCCGTACTCTCCAAAGGCTCGTCGCCGAGCATCACGGCCGTATCGTCAAGACCACCGGCGATGGCGTGCTGGTCGAATTCAACAGTGTCGTGGATGCTCTACGCTGTGCAAGCCAGGTGCAGGAGCGCATGGTCGAGCGCAACGATAGTACCGACGGACAACCGCATCGAGATGCAGCTGTTCAAATCAGCTCGATCCCCTCAGCGCTTTCTGAGCATGCATGCCGCCATCCACAATAACTTCAACCTTCAACACCCTCTCGTCTCGCGATCGACGCTCCGGATTTTCCGAGCCGAAGCGGCGAGCCAATGGGAAGACGCCATTGCAGTGGCGTAAGACCTGATCGGTCCTTGCCCTTTCAATCCGGCGCTCGTTGCCGTGACAAAGCCCCCTGGATGTATTCGACCGGAGCAGTAGCAATACGTTGTTCGTGGTGCCGAGCGCCGCCTGCCTCGGCTTCGGGTCATGCAGCGCGACGTTCTCGCGGATTACGACGTGATCCTTGATGCTCGATCGTCGCTTCCGAGTTTGCCGGTCGCCTGAGGCTACCCGCGGATGAACCGCCGGCGTAGTGATTACTCGACCAGCTCCGGCTCCTTCGGCACTTGCGCGGCAGGGCGCTCTTCGTATGAGAAGGAGAGCGCGTCCTCATCCGGCTTCTTCGTGACCCCGACGATCCCGCCTTTCGACAACCGCCCGAACAGCAGCTCGTCGGCGAGCGGCTTCTTGATGTGCTCCTGAATGACACGGGCGAGCGGGCGCGCGCCGAACAGCGGATCGTAGCCCTTCTCAGCGAGCCACGCGCGGGCACTCGCGTCGAGCTCAATTGTGACGCTGCGATCGGCGAGCTGTTCCTTGAGCTGAAGCAGGAACTTGTCGACGACTCGGCCGATCGTTTCGGTCGACAACACGGAGAACGAGATCGTCGCATCGAGCCGGTTGCGAAACTCGGGGGAGAACATGCGGTTGATTGCTTCGTGATCGTCGCCTTC
>DASQCY010000446.1:0-5096 GCA_035634495.1 Allostellaceae bacterium | reverse complement strand
TTCTTTATCGTGTCGCGCACTGCCAGCTCGGCGCCGCCGGCCGAAAAGACGATGCCGCTATCGCCAACCTGGCCGCCGGACTCCGCATAAAACGGCGTCTGGTTGACGATCAGCGCGACGTCGTCCCCGAGCACCGCCTCGACAGTGCGCTCGCCGTTCCGCAAGATCGCCAGCACCACGCCTTCAGCGCTCTCGGTCTCGTAGCCGAGGAACTCGGTGGCGCCGAGTTGCTCACGCAAGGACAACCATACCGTTTCCGTCGCCGCCTCGCCCGATCCGATCCAGCTTTTGCGCGCCTCCTCGCGCTGCCGCGCCATCGCTGTCTCGAAGCCCTCGACCGCCACCCTGCGGCCCTGTGCGCGCAGTACGTCCTCGGTGAGGTCGAGCGGGAAGCCGTAGGTGTCGTACAGTCGGAAAGCAACCTCGCCGGACAGGGCCTCGCCTCGACCGAGCCGGGCCGTCTCTTCCTCGAGCAAGCGAAGACCGCGCTCGAGCGTCTGTTTGAAGTTCGTCTCTTCGAGCCGCAAGGTCTCGCTGATCAAGGGTTGGGCGCGCAACAGTTCGGGATAGGCGGCACCCATCTGCTGCACCAAACTCGGTACCAGCCGCCAAATCAGGGGCTCCCTGCACCCCAGGATGTGCGCATGGCGCATCGCCCGCCGCATGATCCGGCGCAGCACATAGCCGCGTCCTTCCTTGCTCGGCAGCACGCCGTCGGCAATCAGAAACGCCGAGGCGCGCAGATGGTCGGCGATGACGCGATGCGAGACCGCATGCTCCCCGTCGGGCGCGACACCCGACGCCTCTGCCGAGGCCAGGATCAGGGCCCGGAACAGGTCGATGTCGTAATTGTCGTGCTTGCCCTGCAAGACCGCGGCGATGCGCTCGAGCCCCATCCCGGTGTCGACCGAGGGGCGCGGCAGTGGGACCCGCTCATCCGGGCCCACCTGGTCGAACTGCGTGAAGACGAGGTTCCAGATTTCGACGAAGCGATCGCCTTCCGCATCAGCACTCCCCGGCGGTCCGCCGGGGATCGACTCGCCGTGATCATAAAAGATCTCCGAGCAAGGGCCGCACGGCCCAAACTCGCCCATCGTCCAGAAATTGTCCGAAGTCGCGATGCGGATGATCTTGGACTCCGGCAAGCCGGCGATCTTAGCCCACGAGCTCGCTGCTTCGTCGTCTTCGGCATAGACCGTCACCAGCAGGCGGTCGCTGGCGAGACCGAACTCTCGGGTAATCAGGTCCCAGGCGAGCTCGATCGCCCGATCCTTGAAATAGTCGCCAAACGAGAAATTTCCGAGCATCTCGAAAAAGGTGTGATGCCGGGCGGTGTAGCCGACGTTCTCCAGGTCGTTGTGCTTGCCTCCGGCGCGCACGCATTTCTGCGCGGTAGCGGCGCGTCGATACGGCCGCTTTTCCAGGCCGGTGAAGACGTTCTTGAACTGAACCATTCCGGAATTGGTGAACAGCAATGTCGGATCGTTGCGTGGCACGAGCGGGCTCGACGGCACGATCTCGTGCTCATGGCGCGCGAAGTAGTCGAGAAACGCGGCACGGATGTCGTTGGTCGTCTGCATGGACAGATTCTGGCCCTCGGCGGCGGCCATACAAGAGGTGCGGCGCCGCGTTATCGCAACCCGTGGGCGCGATTGTCCAGAAGCAGCAGGAGTCCGGTGCGGGGTGAGCGGGGCTAGCGCAGCCGCGCTGCTACCGCTGGAAGGCTGGCTATGTCGATGCCGTGACGGGCGGCTTCGGCGACGAGGGCAAGCGGGTCGGCACCCTCGCGCATACGGCTGAGCGCCCATAAGAGCGTCGAGCGCGTTCCGCTGCGGCAGTGTGCTACGACCGGCGCCGGTGCATCGCGCAAGGTTGCAGCAAACGCGTCGACATCGGCGCGTGACAACGTTGCGGCCGTGATCGGGATGTGATGATAAGCGAGCCCGTGCGCCTCGGCGATGCGCCTTGCCTCGGCAGCCGGAAGCTGTCCCTTGTCTTCGCCATCCGGACGGTTGTTGACGATCGTGCGCACGCCCGCGCGGGCGAGCGCCTCGATTTCCGGGCGATCGAGCCGGCCAGTGACGCTCAATCCAGGCGCTAGGGAAACAAGCTGAGGTGCCATGCTGCTCCCCTGGTTATCTGCGGGTGCGCAGCTTCGCAGCCCGCGACCCCGCCGTCACCACAAAAATCAGGCGGCGAACCGCGGCGGCCGCTGCACTAGGTCGCTCGCGCGAATCCAGAACCGCTCGAGCCGGCGAAGCGTCACGCCGACGGCCTGAAGATCGTCCATATTGAGCGTGGCTTGCGACAGCATCTCGAGATGGCGCTGAAGCATGACGCTCACCTGGTCGCGCAGCATCGTCCCTTTTTCGGTCAGACGCACGCGGATCGAACGGCGGTCGTGCAGCGAGCGTTCCTGCACGAGATAGCCGTTTTCGACCATCTTCTTGACGTTATAGGAGACGTTCGAGCCGAGATAGCAGCCGCGCAGCGTCAGTTCGCCGACAGTCATCTCCGCATCTCCGATGTTGAACAACATCATCCCCTGGACGTTGTTGATGTCGTGGATCCCGAGACCTTCGAGCTCAAGCTTCACCACCTCCAGGAAGTGACGGTGTAGGCGCTCGATCAGCGAAATTACTTCGAGATACGCGTTGGTCATCCGAACCTCGTTTGGCGGTGATCCGGCACAGATTAGCGCCGGTTTGTAAATTTATCGTTTCAAATTTTAACCTCGGGCTATCGGGCTGCTGGCCTCACAGGGCGGGCGGCCGAGCACCTGCTCGACGAGGAATCGGCGCGGATCCCGGTCGATCTGCGGACCCAGACCCCGACCGGCTGGCGGGTTGACCATTCGTCCGACCCGAAACAGGACTCCGAGGCGGTTGGGAATGGATCGCGGGCCTGGTCGAACACGGAGTTCAGCCGCACGAAATGGGTGTGTTGGTCCGCTCGACCCCGCAAGCTTCGCCGGTCACGGCATACCGTCAAACAAGCCGGGGAATTGGGCTGGAAGGCCGCCGCATTTGGGCCAAGATCGAAGCGCATTTTGATAGGAACGGGCACAGCGTTTGCAACCATAAGCGGCGGTCATTTCCTGGCTCCTGCCGGCGTCCTTGGAGCCGTCAAGGTTCCCCTGCCGAAGCGTCCGAGCCGCGTCCCGATTGAATTATAAGTTATTGATCTAAGGGCACAAAAAACTTCCGGCTGCGAATTTTTTCTTATATTTCCGCTGTCCGCCAGAAAAATGCTAACGGTTTCAGAGGCTTGCCGCGTCGGGGTTAGCCCCTATATTCCGCTGCCAGTTGCATCGGGCCCAAGCCATAGGCGGCACTGCCCCGGTCGTCGGCATCGGCAATCTGATCGTCGACGTGATCGCCCGCGCCGATGATGGGGTATCGCGGTGTCAGCCGCGTTGCCGGCTGTTGCTGCGGCTCGTATTTCGCGCTCGTTAGAGAATGAACCGGGACAGATCGGCATTCTGCGCGAGTGCACCCACCTTGTCGCGTACATAGTCCCGATCGATTTCGATCAGGGTTCCCTCGGGCCGGTCGGAGGCGGTGAAGCTAATCTCCTCCAACAGGCGCTCGAGGATTGTGTGCAACCGCCGCGCCCCGATGTTCTCGACCGCGGCGTTGATCTCCTCGGCCAACACAGCAAGCTCGTCGATTGATGCCTCGTCGAAGTCGAGGGTCACACCCTCGGTCGCGAGCAGCGCTTTGTATTGCTTGATCAGGCTCGCCTCGGGCTCGATCAGGATGCGCCGGAAATCGCTGCGGTCGAGCGCCTTCAATTCGACGCGGATAGGCAGCCTTCCTTGCAATTCCGGTAAGAGGTCGGAGGGTTTCGCCTGGTGGAAGGCGCCTGAGGCGATAAACAGGATGTGGTCGGTTTTGACTGCACCGTGCTTGGTCGCAACCGTGGTGCCCTCGATCAGCGGCAACAGGTCGCGCTGCACTCCTTCGCGGCTGACATCGGGACCGCCGCCGCCGAGCCGCTCGCCGCGCCCGCAGATCTTGTCAATCTCGTCGATGAAGACGATGCCATTCTGCTCGACCGCTGTGATCGCCTCACGCACGATCTTTTCCTGATCGAGCAGCTTGTCACTCTCCTCGGCGACGAGCACCTGATGGCTCTCGGCGACGGTCATCCGCTTCGGTTTGGCGCGGGTGCCGAACGCCTTGCCGAAGATGTCGCCGAGATTGAGCATGCCCATCTGCGCGCCGGGCATGCCAGGGATCTCGAAAGTTGGCAGGTTCGCCGCTGCACTCTCCTGCACGGCGATTTCGATCTCGCGGTCGTCGAGCGTCCCCTCGCGCAGCCGCTGGCGGAATTTCTGGCGGGTATCCGCGCTGGCGCCGGAGCCGACCAGCACGTCGAGCACGCGTTCCTCGGCGGCGAGCTCAGCCTTGGCCTCGACCTCCTTGCGCAGCCGCTCGCGGGTCATGCCGATCGCGATTTCGACAAGATCGCGCACAATCTGCTCGACATCGCGGCCGACATAGCCGACCTCGGTGAACTTGGTCGCCTCGACCTTGACAAAAGGCGCCTGGGCGAGCCGCGCCAAGCGGCGCGAGATCTCGGTCTTGCCGCACCCCGTCGGGCCGATCATCAGGATGTTCTTGGGCAAGACTTCTTCGCGCAGCTCCGGCGTGAGCTGCTGGCGGCGCCAGCGGTTTCGTAAAGCGATCGCGACCGCACGCTTGGCATCATGCTGGCCGACGATAAAGCGGTCGAGCTCGGAGACGATCTCGCGCGGACTGAAAGAGGTCATCAGGGGGTCAATATTCGAGTTTCTCTAGGGTGATCTTGTCGTTGGTATAAATGCAGATTCCGGCGGCGATCGCCATCGCCCGGCGCGCGACCTCCTCAGCGTCGATGCTGTCGATCGTGATCAGCGCGCGCGCTGCAGCCAGCGCATAACCGCCACCGGAACCGATGCCGATGATCCCGTCCTCGGGCTCGAGCACATCGCCGGTGCCCGAAAGGATCAGCGACACGCTTTTGTCGGCCACCGCCATCATCGCCTCGAGCCGGCGCAGATAGCGATCTGTGCGCCAATCCTTGGCGAGCTCAACGCAGGCGCGGGAGAGCTG
>DASQCY010000445.1:0-6250 GCA_035634495.1 Allostellaceae bacterium | reverse complement strand
AGGTGATGGTTCACCCGCTCGAAATGCTCGCCGATGATGTGAAGGTCCGAATCCGGCATCAGATGGTGGACGTCGGCGACGCGACCGGCCACCGAATTGTCGACCGCGATCATCGCGAGCACCGCGCGACCCTCACTCACTGCGGCAAAGGCGTCGTCGAATTGGGTGCAGGGCAAAGTCGCCATTTGCGGAAAGACGCGTCGGCAGGCGAGGTCGGAATAGGCCCCGAAGGTGCCCTGGAACGCGATCGTTTGCTCGGGCATCGGTTTATTGCGCCTGTCGGAACAGGTGGCGCGCGCGTTCGAGATCGGCCGGCGTGTCGACCTGCACCCCGAGCCGGCCGGGCTCGATCAAGCTGACCGAGATGCGCATCCCGGCCTCGAGCGCGCGCAATTGCTCGAGGCGTTCGCGCTGTTCGAGCACGCCGCGCGGCAGCCCGATAAAGCGCTCAAGGGCCTCCCGCCGATAGGCGTAGAGCCCGATATGCTCGTAATATGGCCCGGCGCCCCACGGCACCACTGCCTTGCTGAAATAGAGCGCGCGGGACGGTCGAGCCGGGTCGGCAAAGCCGGCAACGACCTTGTTGACACTGGTATCCGCGAGTGCCGCCTCATCCTCGATTAGGGCGGCGAGTGTGGCGATGTCGGTCTCGGGGTCGTCCAGGCCAGAGACGGCCACGCGCACCGCCGCGGGATCCAAGAGCGGCAGATCGCCCTGCACGTTGATCACCGCGTCGAAGTTGCGACCCGGGTCGAGATGCGCGATTGCTTCATGGATGCGATCGGACCCGGTCGGATGGCCGGCGTCGGTCATGACCGCCCGCCCGCCTGCCGCTTCGACCGCATCGGCGATTGCGCGCTCGCCGCAGGCGACAACGACCGGCCCGACCTCGGCGGCGACGGCGCGGCGCCAGACATGCACGATCATCGGGACCCCGGCGATCTCGGCCAGCGGTTTGCCGGGTAGCCGTGTCGCGGCGAGCCGGGCGGGGATCAGGATGATCGGGTTCTGTGGCGCAGCTCGAGTCACGGGAATCGCTTTGCAGCCGATCGGGCAGCGACAACATGCCCGGTTCGTCCGATCGCCGGAAGCGTGATAATGCATCTACGCTGCGGGGGGAAAGGTTGTCGATGTCGGCGTTCGAGTGGAACAAGATCATCGCGTCTGTGCTGACGGCGATGATCGTCGCGATGGTGGCGGGAATCCTCGCTAGCGAGCTCGTGCGCCCGAGGCCGCTCGAAAAGCCGGTCTTTCTTCCGGCCGGCGCCGAGCAGGTCGCGGCGGCACCTGCCGAGCAACCCGCGGGAGCGAAGCTCGAGCCGATCGAGCCGCTCCTTGCCAACGCCGATCCGAAGCGCGGCGAGCAGCTCGCCAAGGTCTGCGTCGTGTGCCACACCTTCACCAAGGGCGGACCGAACAAGATCGGCCCGAACCTCTGGGAGATTACCGAGGAGGGGATCGCCGAGGTCCCAAACTATCAGTTCTCTGCCGCGTTGCAGGCGGACAAAGGTACAAAGTGGGATCCCGAGAGGCTGAACCAGTGGCTCTATAGTCCCCAATCCTTTGCCAAGGGGACCAAGATGACATTCGCTGGCTTTCCCAAAGCGCAGGATCGCGCCGATGTCATCGCCTATCTCGACACGCTGAAATAGGCCTGTGTCCGAGATCGAGCCCGACGCCTTCCTCGCCTTTGCGCTCAGCCTCGCCGATGCCGCCGGAGATGTGATCAGGCCCTATTTCCGTAAGCCCCTCGCGATCCGCGACAAGGCGGATCTAACCCCGGTGACCGCCGCCGACCGCGTGGCGGAAGAGACGATGCGTGCGCTGATCGAGGAACGCTTTCCTGAGCACGGCATCCTGGGCGAGGAGTTCGGGCGGGTGCGCGAGGATGCCGAGTTCGTCTGGAGCCTGGATCCGATCGACGGCACCAAGTCTTTCATCAGCGGGGTCCCGTTGTTCGGCACGTTGATCGCGCTGACGCGCGGCGGGCGTTCGATCCTCGGCGTCATCGACCAGCCGATCTTGCGTGAGCGTTGGGTCGGCGCAGTCGGGCGCCCGACAACGCTGAACGGTGCGGCGATCCGGTGCCGGGCCTGCCCCGTGCTCGCCGCCGCCACTCTGTTTGCGACGACACCCGACATGTTCAAGGGAGAAGATGCCGCCTCCTTCGCCCGGGTTTCTGACAAGGTCAAGCTGACGCGCTTCGGCGCCGATTGCTATGCCTATGGACTGGTTGCCACCGGGTTCGTCGACCTCGTCCTTGAAGCGAGCCTAGAGCCGTACGATTTTTGCGCGATGGTTCCGATCGTCGAAGGGGCAGGGGGCGTCGCCACCGATTGGCGGGGGGCAAACCTCGATCTCGCCTCGGACGGCCGCATCCTCGTCGCCGGCGACCGCCGCGCCCACGAGGCGGCGCTCGCGCTGTTGGGCGGCTGAGAAAATCGCGCGGAGGCAAGGGATGCGGAGAGCACCCGCAATAATCGTCGTCGCCCTCCTGCTCGTATTTACCGACGCCGCGCGTGGCGCGGCGACGCACGGAGTGTCGCTGTTTGGCGATCTGAAATATGGCCCGGACTTCAAAAATTTCGATTATGTCAATCCGGATGCGCCGAAGGACGGCACGATGCGCCGGTCGGCGATCGGCACCTTCGACACGCTCAACCCTTTTGTGATTAAAGGCACCCCGCCGTCCGGAGTCGGCGAGGTCTTCGACACGCTCGCGGTTCGTTCGGAAGACGAGCCAAGCAGCATATACGGGCTCGTCGCCGAAAATATCGAGCTCGCTCCCGACAAGCTCTCGGTTCTCTACACGATCCGCAAGGAGGCGCGGTTTCATGACGGAGCCCCGATGACGCCCGATGACGTCGTCTGGACCTTCGAGATGTTGCGCGCCAAGGGGCAACCACATTACCGCTCGTACTACGGCGACGTGACCAAGGTCGGGAAGGAGGGCGAGCGCGGCATCCGCTTCTACTTCAAATCGGCGGAAAATCGCGAACTCCCTCAGATACTCGGTGAGATGCCGGTGCTCTCGAAGGTTTATTGGTCGGGGCGCGATTTCGAGAAGACGACGCTCGACCCGCCGCTCGGCAGCGGCCCTTACAAAATCGAGTCGCTCGATCCCGGTCGCTCGATCACCTATCGTCGTGTAGCCGATTATTGGGCCGCCGACCTGCCGGTCAACAAGGGGCGCTATAATGTCGACGTGATACGTTATGATTACTATCGCGACACCACGATCGCACTCGAGGCGTTCAAGGCCGGCCAGTACGATGTGCGCAGCGAGATTTCGTCGAAGAATTGGGCGACGGGGTATGACAGCACTGCCTTGCGCGCCGGGCTGATCAAGAAGGAAGAGATCCCGAACGAGCTGCCGAGTGGTATGCAAGGGTTCGGGTACAATTTGCGCCGATCGTTGTTCCAGGATCCTCGGGTCCGCGAGGCGCTTGCCTATGCCTTCGATTTTGAGTGGTCGAACAAGGAGCTGTTCTACGGCGCCTATACGCGGACGCGCAGTTATTTCGACAATTCTGAATTGGCGGCGACCGGAATGCCGCAGGGAGAAGAGCTGAAGATCCTGGAGAAGTTCCGCGGCCGCATTCCGGAGGCAGTGTTCATAACCGAGTACGAGCCGCCTAAATACGACGGTTCGGGCAACATCCGCGACGGGCTGCGCGCGGCGCTGAAGCTGTTGAAGGAGGCCGGCTGGGCCTTCAAAGGCGAGAAGCTTGTCAATGACGAGACCGGTCAGCCTTTCGAGTTCGAGATCCTGCTCGTTCAGCCGGAATTCGAACGGATCGTGCTTCCGTTTAAAAAGAACCTCGAACGGATGGGGATCAACGCCCGCGTGCGCACGATCGATCCGGCGCAATACCAGAAGCGGATGGAAACCTTCGACTATGACATGACGGTGGTGGGGTTCGGTGAATCGCTATCGCCGGGCAACGAGCAGCGTGAATTTTGGGGATCGCAAGCAGCCGATGAGCAAGGAAGCAACAACCTGCTCGGCATCAAAAATCCGGTCATAGACGAGCTGATCGAGGAGTTGATCCGGGCGCCGGACCGGCCGAGCCTGGTTGCTCATACCCGCGCGCTCGACCGGGTGCTGCAATACGGCTACTACGTGATCCCGAACTACCACCTTTCAGCGTTTCGCGTGGCGTATTGGGACAAGTTCCGGCGCCCGGCCATCTCGCCCAAATATGCGGTGGGCCTGGATACCTGGTGGGTCGATCCGAGCGCCGAGCAATCGGTCGAAGCAAAGAAGGGCGAGGTGACGAAGCAGTGAGGACTGCCGCATGATCGCCTATGCGATCCGCCGCGTTCTTTTAATAATCCCGACCCTGTTCGCGATCATGGTGGTCAACTTCGTGATCGTGCAGGCGGCACCGGGTGGCCCGGTCGAGCAGATGATCTCGCGGCTCAAGGGCAGCAACGTCAGCGCGACCGAGCGCGTCAGCGGCGGCTCGGGCGAACTAAAGACCCAAACCGGGGGCGCCGAGACTGGCTATCGCGGCGCCCGTGGCCTCGACCCGGCGCTGATCAAGGAGCTCGAGAGGCAGTACGGCTTCGACAAGCCGCCGCTCGAACGCTTCTTGCTCATGATGAGCAACTATTTGACCTTCGATTTCGGCAACAGCTTTTTCCGCGACCGCCGCGTGATCGATCTGATCCGGGACAAATTGCCGGTGTCGATCTCGATCGGGTTGTGGACAACCCTAATCACCTATCTCGTGTCGATCCCGCTCGGCATCAGAAAGGCGGTGCGCGACGGCAGCCGGTTCGATGTCTGGACCAGTGCCATCATCATTGTCGGCTATGCGGTCCCGAGCTTTTTGTTTGCCGTGCTGCTGATCGTGCTGTTCGCCGGCGGCAGCTATTTCTCGATATTCCCGCTGCGCGGGCTTGTCAGCGACAATTGGGCCTCGCTCTCCTGGCCGCTGCGCATCGCCGATTACTTCTGGCACATCACATTGCCGGTCACCGCGCTGGTCATCTCAGGGTTTGCGACACTGACGATGCTGACCAAGAACTGCTTTCTCGAAGAGATCAACAAGCAATACGTATTGACTGCCCGCGCCAAGGGCCTCAACGAGCGGCGGGTGCTCTACGGACATGTCTTCAGAAATGCGATGCTGCTGGTCGTCGCCGGCTTCCCGGCCGCGCTGATCGGCATCCTGTTCACCGGATCATTGCTGATCGAGGTGATCTTCTCGCTCGACGGGCTCGGCCTCTTGGGCTTCGAGGCCGCGATCAACCGCGACTACCCGATCATGTTCGCCACGCTCTACGTCTTCACGCTGATCGGGCTTTTGCTGAAATTGATCAGCGATCTGACCTATATGCTGATCGATCCCCGCATCGATTTCGCCGCGCGGCGCGTCTGACCGGCCCGCCGGTGGATATCCTCTCAGCTTCAGCGGGGTCGCGCGCCGCCTGTCAGCCTGTCATGCCCCCGTCGATCACGAGTTCCGCGCCCGTCATATAACTCGACGCGTCAGAGGCCAGGAATAGCACGCCATTGTCGATGTCCTGCGCCTGTCCAGCTCTGCCGAGGGGGACCCCGGCCTTCGCCACCTCGCGCGGATCGATCGGCGTATTGCGCCCGGCAGACACCGTAACTTCGTCCAGATCGGCGTGTCGATGACACCGGGATGCAAGGTATTGACCCTGATGTTGTCTGCTGCGTGCTCGATCGCGACTGCTTTGGCGAATAGCCGCACCCCTCTTTTTGTGGCGCAGTAGCCGGCCAAGCCTGGCGATCCTCTGAGACCTGCCGTCGATGACGTGATGATGATTGAGCCGCCGCCGGCGCGGCGCAGCGCCGGAACCGCGTACTTGACGGACAGGAACACGCCGCCGAGGTTCACTGCGGTTTGGCGCCGCCAATCGGCCAGGGTCATCTCGACAGCCGGACACATGATCCCGATACAGGCGTTTGCCACCATCACGTCCAGCCGGCCAAATCGCCGCCCTGCCGCTTCGATCACCCCCGGCCAGGTCTCTTCGAGGGTTACGTCTTGATGCAAAAAGACCGCCGAGCCGCCGGCGCTGCCGATCTTATCCACAACCAGCTAACCGCTCGCGTCATCGAGGTCCTCACCAGCATCTTGGCGCCTTCACGCGCGAGGGTCACGGCACACTCCGCACCAATCCCCGATGCGCCGCCCGTGACGATCGCAACCTTGTTCTGAACCTGACCCATAGGGGTCCGCCCTCGCGGGAATTCTAGCCTGACGCCGCTCTTGTT
>DASQCY010000444.1:0-2098 GCA_035634495.1 Allostellaceae bacterium | reverse complement strand
CTCTACGGCTTGCCGGCAACCGGGTTGCGGTTCTTTACCGTCTACGGTCCGTGGGGGCGGCCGGA
Organism: Allostellaceae bacterium; assembly: GCA_035634495.1. Lineage (GTDB taxonomy): Bacteria > Pseudomonadota > Alphaproteobacteria > ATCC43930 > CGMCC-115725 > AP-15. The sequence continues at coordinate 2,033 of DASQCY010000444.1, read as the reverse complement.
TATGGCCGCCTACCTCTTCACCAGCGCGATCCTGGCCGGACAACCGATCAGGGTCTTCAACGAGGGCAGGATGGCGCGCGACTTCACCTACATCGACGACATCGTCGCGGGTACGGTCGCGGCGCATGATCGGCCGCCCGCGGACGGGGTCCCCCACCGGATCTACAATCTCGGCAATCACCGCCCCGAGAGGCTGCTCGACTTCATCGCTGTCCTCGAAAGGCTGCTGGGCCGCACCGCGACAAAGGAGTTGCTGCCGCTCCAGCCTGGAGACGTGCCGGAGAGCTTTGCCGATATCGAGGCGTCATGCCGCGATCTCGGCTTCGATCCGCAGACCACGATCGAGGTCGGGCTCGCCCGCTTTGTTGAATGGTACAAGCAATATCACAGGGTGAATTGAGCAGAGGTTCGGCCCCGTAACATGGAACGCGGATTTGCGGTCATCGGCCTCGGTTATGTCGGGTTACCCGTCGCCCTCGCCTTGGCAAAGAAGTTCGAGCCCGTCATCGGTTTCGACATCTCGCAGCAGCGCGTCGCCGCTTTGCGACAGGCGAGAGACACTACCCGCGAGGTGACCGAGGCGGCATTGCGCAAGACGAACCTTCGCCTGACCGACGACGCCGAGGCACTCAACGAGGCGAGCTTTTTGATCGTCACGGTGCCGACACCCATCGATGCCGAGCGCCGGCCCGACCTTGCGCCGCTCCAGAACGCCTGCGCACTGATCGGCCCCCGCCTCAAACGGGGCTCGGTCGTCGTCTTCGAGTCGACCGTCTATCCCGGCCTGACCCGCGAGGTCTGTGGACCGCTGCTCGCTAAGTCCTCCGGGCTGCAGCAGGGTATCGACTTCAAGCTCGGCTACTCGCCCGAGCGGATCAATCCGGGCGACAAGCAGCACCGGCTCGAGACGATCGTCAAGATCGTCGCCGGCGAGGACGCGGAGACATTGGAGCGCATCGTCGCCGTCTATGGGCAAATCATCGGGGCGGGTGTCTACCGGGCCTCCTCGATCGAGGTTGCCGAGGCGGCGAAAGTCATCGAGAACACCCAGCGCGACGTCAACATCGCGCTGATGAACGAATTGGCGATCATCTTCGACCGGCTCGGCATCCCGACCAAGGAGGTATTGCAGGCGGCCGGCACGAAATGGAATTTTCTGCCGTTCACCCCGGGTCTGGTCGGCGGGCACTGCATCGGCGTCGACCCCTATTACCTGACCGCGCGGGCCGAGGCGGCGGGCTATTACCCTCAGGTGATCCTGTCCGGCCGGCGCATCAATGACGGTATGGGCAGCTTTATCGCGCAACGCCTGGTCAAATTGCTGATCGCCGCCGAGCGCCCGGTCAAGGGTGCCAGGATCGGCATCGTCGGCATCACCTTCAAGGAGGACGTACCCGATCTGCGCAACAGCCGCGTCCCGGACATCGTCGCCGAGTTGCGCGAGTTCGGCATCACGGCACTCGTTACCGATCCGCTCGCCGACCCGGCCGAGGCGAAGCACGAATACGGTGTCGAGCTTGTTTCGCTCGAACATTTCACCAGGCTCGACGGGTTGATCCTTGCCGTGCCGCACCGGATCCTCGCCGAGGACGGCTGGGGCAAGCTTTTCGCCGCGCTCTCTCCGGGCGGGGTGTTTGTCGATGTCAAATCGGCGGTGGCGCGCGACCTCGTTCCCCTGGGCACCCACTATTGGAGTCTATGACCGCGGACGGACGCGCGGCGGTTTTGAACTATGGCTAGGCCGGGTTCGCATTCCCCTGCCAACAGGGGAAAAACATTTTTCAGCCCGCAAAATGCGCTCTGACAACTTCGAATACCCTAGATAAATCAGTTACTTCAGGCTGATTGGCCGGCCCCGTCGACAGCGGAATTTTGGGGCCGTATGCCGCGGTCGGCAGCGGATTGGCAGCGGAATTCAGCGGCACCGCCACTCGCGTGTCTATTTCCGATCGTAGCCCCTTTCGAACGATCCCCGCCGCGGCTCCGCCCCGGCGGTTTTGCTGAATGCCCATTAGCCATCCGCATGTACCTCC
>DASQCY010000443.1:0-4053 GCA_035634495.1 Allostellaceae bacterium | reverse complement strand
GGCCGCAACACCGCGCCCGCCGTGTGCGTCGCCGCGCTCTCGCTGAGCGAGACCGATCCCGATCCGCTGATGCTGGTGATGCCCTCCGACCATACGATCAGCGATGCTGGAGCCTTCCTCGCCGCCATCGACATCGCCGCGACCGCGGCACGCAGCGGCAGCCTGGTCGCCTTTGGCATCGCCCCCGAGCGCGCCGAAACCGGCTATGGCTATATACGGCGCAGCAGGACGTTAGAGACGGAAGGCGTCTTTGCTGTTGCCGAGTTCGTGGAGAAGCCCGGTCCGGAGGAGGCAAAACAGTACCTCGCTTCCGGCGAATACTCTTGGAATAGCGGGATCTTTCTGTTCCCCGCGCGGCTCTACATCGACGAGTTGGAGCGTCTGCGACCCGCCATGGTTGCCGCATGCCGGCGCGCGCTGACCGAAGGGCGACGAGAAAGCGACTTCATCCGCCTGGACAAGGAAGCGTTTTCAGCTTGCGACGGCGATTCGGTCGACTATGCAGTAATGGAAAATACGAGGCGCGCCGCCGTCGTGCCGGTCGCCATGGGGTGGAGCGATATTGGCTCCTGGGACGCCCTGTGGGAGATGAGCTGCAAGGATCGCGAAGGCAATTCGATCGAAGGGAACGTCGTCGCCGAAGACACCCGCAATTGCTATCTGCGCTCCGAGGCAGGGCTCGTCGCGGCAATCGGCATCGAGGACCTTGTTGTCGTTGGGACCGCCGACGCGGTCATGGTGGCACCGCGGAAACGCGCCCAGGATGTCAGGAAACTGGTAGCTCGCCTGGTCAAGGAGCGCCGTGATGAGGCCGATGCGCTGCCAACCGTCCATCGCCCATGGGGGAGTTTCACCTCGCTGCACAATGGCCATCGGGTGCAGGTCAAGCATATCGTTGTAAAGCCCGGTGGCAGGCTGTCATTGCAGATGCACCATCATCGCGCCGAACACTGGATCGTCGTCCAGGGGACTGCCAGGATCCGCCGCGGTGAAGAGGAGATGATCCTGACAGAGGATCAGTCGACCTACATACCGCTCGGCACCGCTCACCGGCTCGAAAACCCTGGCAAGATCCCGCTGCATCTGATCGAGGTGCAGTCGGGAAGCTATCTCGGGGAGGACGACATCGTCCGCCTAGAAGACAGCTACGGCAGAAGCTGACGAACTCGGCGGGCGGGTTCCGCGCACGCCGGCTGAGGAACTCCTACACCTCGGTCTTGACACCTGTGCGCTCAGTTATCAGCCGGTAGTGCTCGACGCGCCGGTGCTTTTTGAAGTCGAAGATCGTGCGCCGAAGGTAGTCGCCGAGCCCGAGATCGAGGGTGGCCGCAATAATTTCATCATCTTCGCCAAGCGCGCGGGCGGCCATCTCGCCGGTCGGCGCGATGATCACCGAGCCACCAATCAGGCCGAAGCCGTCCTCCTTGCCGGCCTTGGCCGCGGCGAGAACCCAGGCCGCGTTCTGATAGGCGTTCGCCTGCATCGAGATCAGATGGTGGAACATGCGCAGGTGCTCCGGCTCGGGATGGTGAATGTTCTCGGTCGGCGTGTTGTAGCCGAGGGCCACAATCTCGACGCCCTGAAGGCCCATGACCCGGAACGTCTCCGGCCAGCGCCGGTCGTTGCAGATGCACATGCCGACGATCGCATCGAGCGCACGCCACACTTTGAATCCCTCGTTGCCGACCTCGAAGTAGCGCTTTTCGAGGTGTTGAAAGGGTGCGTTGGGCAGGTGTTCCGAATGACCGGGCAGGTGGATCTTGCGGTAGCGACCAATGATCCGCCCGTTGCGCTCGACAAGGATCGAGGTGTTGTAGCGGTGGAGTTCGCCCTTTTCCCGGGTCAGCTCGGCATAGCCCAGATAGAAGCCCACGCCGAGTTCGCGGGCGAGATCGAATAATGGCCGGGTTTCCGGGCCGGGCATCTCGCGCTCGAAGAATCGATCGATCTCGTTCTGGTCGGTCATCCAATAGCGTGGGAAAAAGGTCGTCAGCGCCAGCTCGGGAAAGACGACAAACTCGGCACCGCCGGCATGCGCTTCACGCATCAGTGTCATCAGCCGCTTGACTACGGCGGCGCGCGTATCGGCGAGATGGATCGGACCGAGCTGGGCGACGGCCGCCCTCAGTTTACGAGACACGAAGGTTCTCCTCAAACGAGGGCAGCAGCGGTTTCGGCGACCGTGGCGAGTTCGGCGACTGGCACGCCCAAAGGCTTTGCCGCCTCGGACAGGGCACAAGGCAGGAATTGGCCGCTACCCCGCGGGGCAACAAGCCTTCCGTCCTCAATCACGATCCGGCCGCGGCTCAACACCGTCACCGGCCAACCACGCAACCGGCGACCTTCGTAAGGGGTGTAGCCAACATTGTCGTGCAATATCCCGGCGGTGATCACAGTCTCGCGCTCTGGGTCCCAGATCGCGATGTCGGCATCGCTGCCGACCGCGATCGTCCCCTTCTTCGGATATAGCCCGTACAGCTTGGCGTGGTTGGTGGCGGTCAAGGCGACAAAGGCGTTGAGGTCGAGCCGCCCCTGCCCTACCCCCTCGGAAAAGAGCAGCGGCAACCGCAACTCGATCCCCGGGACGCCATTGGCGATCTCCTTGAAGGTCGTCTTGTCGCCGTGTGGCAGCTTGCCGGAGGCATCGAAGCGGTAGGGGGCGTGATCGGAGGAGAAGACTTGGAAGGTTCCGTTCCTGAGCCCGGTCCACACCGCCTGCTGCGCCGCCCGGTCACGCGGCGGCGGGCTGCAGCAGAATTTGGCGCCTTCGACGCCCGGCTTGGCGAGGTCGTCGGCGGTTAGGAACAAGTATTGCGGGCAGGTCTCGCCATAGATCCTGAGGCCCCTGGTCTGAGCGTTACGGATTACCTCGATCGCCTCGCCAGCGGAGACGTGGACCAGCAAGATCGGTACGTCGAGCAATTGCGACAATGCCACCGCGCGATTTGTCGCTTCACCCTCAGCGAGCCGGGCATGGCTCACCGCGTGATAGCGAGGCGCCCCGAGGCCACGCTCCAGTAGTCGCCCGGTTAGCCACTTGATCATCTCGTGGTTCTCCGCATGAACCATGACCAGCGCCCCTTCGCGCCGGGCGACCGAAAGGATGTCGAGCATCTGCCGGTCGTCAAGCGCCAGCAGATCATAGGTCATATAGACCTTGAACGACGTGTACCCATCGCGGATCAAGGCGGGCAGTTCCTGGCCCAAGATCTGCTCCGACGGGTCCGAGATGATCAAATGAAAGGCGTAGTCAACGATCGCTTTTGGAGCGGCGGCCGCGTGGTACTCCTCGACGACTTGGCGCAGAGATTGGCCGCGATGCTGCGCGGCAAACGGGATTACCGTGGTGGTCCCGCCAAACGCCGCCGACACCGTAGCGCTATAGAAATCGTCGGCGCAGACGACCCCGGACGAGGAGCGCTGCTCGATATGACAATGGCTGTCGATGCCGCCCGGCAATATCAGATGGCCGCTCGCATCGATGTCCCGCGCGCCCGGACCAAGGTTCTTTCCGAGCATTGCGACGACGCCATCCTTGATACCGATATCGCAGGCAGAGGTGTCGGCCGCGGTCGCCACCGCACCGTTGCGGATCACCAGATCGTATTCGCTCATGCCGCGCCCCTTCTCCTACAGGTCCGTCGAGCGCTACTGTAGAGAGGACGAAAAGACGCGGAAAGGGATCGCGATGACCGAGGCAACATCCCATCGACCCACCATCGCCGTCACGCAGCACGCCATTTCGGCGGGCCATTATCTCGCTGCCACCGCCGGTTTCGACATCCTGCAAGCTGGCGGCAACGCCATCGATGCTGGTTGTGCCGCTGGGATCGCGCTCGGTGTGCTCCAGAGCGATCTCGTCGATGTCGCGGGGGTTGCGCCGATTATGATCTACCTCGCCGACAAGCAAGAGGTGGTGACGATCGCCGGCCTCGGACCCTGGCCGAAGGCTCTCGATCCTGACCTGTTCCAGCGCGAGCACGCCGGCAAGATCCCGAAGGGTGTGCTGCGAACGGTGGTTCCCGCCGCGCCCGACGCCTGGATAACGGCGCT
>DASQCY010000442.1:0-4964 GCA_035634495.1 Allostellaceae bacterium | reverse complement strand
CGAGACCGAAAAATACGCGCATGTCACATTTTTCTTCAACGGCGGCCGCGAAGCGATCTTTCCCGGCGAGGAGCGGATTCTGGTGCCCTCACCAAAGGTCGCGACGTACGACCAGCAGCCCGAAATGTCCGCACCCGAGGTTACCGACGCAGTGGTCGAGGCGATCGCCGCCCACCGTTTCGACGTCATCGTGCTCAATTATGCCAATACCGACATGGTCGGGCATACCGGTCGCCTCGACGCGGCCGTCAAGGCGGTCGAGACCGTCGATTCTTGCCTCGGCCGACTGTCCGAGGCGGTCGAGCGCGCCGGGGGGACTCTCGTCATCACCGCCGACCACGGTAACGCCGAAATGATGCGTGACACCGAAACCGGTGAGCCGCATACGGCGCATACTCTCAACCCGGTGCCGTTCATTGTCGTCAACCCGCCGGCTGCGGTCCGGCATCTCGACGATGGCCGCCTCTCCGACGTTGCCCCGACCTTGCTCGACATCCTCGGCCTACCAAAGCCCTCCGTGATGACCGGCCATTCACTGATTGTAGCGGCCGCGAAGCAGGTTGCGGTGGGCTGACTCCAGCCGCTGAGACGGCACCGACCGGGGCTCGGCTTGATCATTGGGCACGGTGGCGGATATCATCGCGTCGAGAGATGGTCGGTGGTGAGCCGATCGGGTTCCAGACTATCAGGATGAATGAATGAAGCGTTCGGGTTTTCTTGCGGCGTCGATCGCGACGCTCGTGCTGTTCTCGCTGCGCCAGGATGTCGGCGCGGCGGCGTCAAACTCGACGGAAACCTACAAGCAACTTAACCTGTTCGGTGAAGTGTTCGAACGCGTGCGTGCAGAATATGTCGACGATGTCAGTGATGATTCTCTGGTCGAGTCGGCGATCAACGGCATGCTGACCTCGCTCGATCCGCACTCGAACTATCTGAATACCAAGAACTTCAATGATATGAAGGTGCAGACCCGGGGCGAATTCGGCGGGCTCGGGATCGAAGTATCGATGGAAAATGGCCTCGTCAAGGTGGTCTCGCCGATCGACGACACGCCCGCCGCCCGCGCCGGGTTGAAGCCTGGCGATCTGATCACCCATCTCGACGGTGATCCTGTCCAGGGGATGACTCTGCCCGAGGCGGTCGAGAAGATGCGCGGCCCGGTCAGCAGCGAGATAAAGCTGACGATTCGCCGGGAGGGACGTGAACCCTTCGATGTCAAGCTGATCCGGGCGACGATTAAAATTCAGTCCGTCCGCTCTCATCTCGAAGGCGACAATATCGCCTACATTCGGATCACGACGTTCAACGAACAGACCGATGTCGGCCTCAACAACGCGATGAAAAACCTCAAGCAGCAGGCCGGGGGAAAACTCCTCGGGGTGGTCCTCGATCTGCGCAACGATCCGGGCGGCCTGCTCGACCAGGCGGTCGCCGTCGCGGATGCGTTTCTTGAGAAGGGGGAAATCGTGTCGACTCGCGGCCGGCGCAGCGAGGATGCCCAACGCTACAACGCCCGCCCGGGAGACATCGCCGCCGGGCTGCCGGTCGCAGTGCTGATTAACGGCGGCTCCGCCTCGGCCAGTGAGATTGTCGCCGGCGCCCTGCAGGATCACCATAGGGCGATCCTGCTCGGCACGCGGTCGTTCGGCAAGGGATCGGTCCAGACGATTATTCCGCTGCCCGGCCACGGGGCGATGCGGCTCACGACCGCACGTTACTACACGCCCTCGGGGCGGTCGATCCAGGCCAAGGGCATCGACCCGGACATCGTCGTCGAAGCGGCTAAGATCGAAAAAACACCCGAAAAAGGCGAGGCCAAGGTGGCCACAGCCTCGGACTTGAAAAGGGACGATTCTGGTGATGGCGGTGGCGAGCAGAGCTCGGTCGATCCGTCGATCATAGGCACGCCGGCCGATTACCAGCTGACCCGGGCGGTGGACATGTTGCGCGGCATTGCGCTCTTCAACGGGCGGGTGGTCAACTGAAGTCCATTGCGGCGCAGGCCGTGTCCGCATCTGGCCGTATGACGCGCGGAAAGCCGGGATACCGGTCGGCGGTCGGCGTCATGCTTTTGAGCCGCGCGGGCGAGGTCTTTGTCGCCCGGCGAATTGATATGCCGATGTTGCCGGCCTGGCAGATGCCGCAGGGTGGGATCGACCCGGGCGAGACCCCGGTGCGGGCAGCGCTACGCGAGCTCAAAGAGGAGATAGGCACCGATAAGGCTGAGATCTTGGGCGAGAGTAGCACCTGGCTGAAATACGACCTGCCGCCGGAGCTCGCACGTGGGATCTGGGGCGGGCGCTATCGCGGCCAGCGGCAGAAATGGTTCGTCATGCGCTTTACCGGGAACGACACGGATATCGACCTCGCGACCGACCACCCGGAATTCGATGCCTGGAAGTGGATACGGCCCGAGCAACTGCCGGAAATGATCGTCCCTTTCAAGCGGCAGCTCTATATCGACATTCTGGCCGAGTTCCGGGCACATTGCGCCGTTGCGAAAGTCCCCTAACGGAACCTCACAGGCTTAGCCGACCGACAGCCGCAGCAATCGCCGCTTCGTCGGGCATCGCGGTCTGAGCGCCGCGGGCCAGGCAGGCGAGGCCGGCCGCGGCGCTCGCCCGGTGCAGGGCAGCTTCCACGGGGGAGCCCAGATCGAGAGCCGCCGCGAGAACGCCGACAAAGGTATCGCCGGCGCCGGTGGTGTCGACCGGCTTGATCGCGAGCGCCGGCACTTCTATCTTGATCCCGTCGCGCAGAAGCGCCAGCGCCCCCGCTGCGCCGCGCGTCACCACAAGTCCTTGACGCAGGCGACGGGCGAGCTGCTCCGGATCCGACCCCGTCGTCGCCGCTTCGCCTTCGTTTGCGACCACAAGATCGATTTCCTCCAACAGGGCGATGTCGATCGGTACGGCGGGCGCCAAGTTAAGCAGGCTATATCCGCCACGCGTCCGTAGGCGCCTAATCAACATCGCAGTTTCGCACGGGGGCACCTCCATCTGGACGACGAGCGTGGTGCCCGCGCTGAGGAGCTCGTCGGGAACCTGGTCCGACCGCGCGCTCGCATTGGCGCCTGGTGCCACGGCGATCGTATTCTCCCCCTCACTCGAAACCATGATCGCAGCGCAGCCGGTCGGCTGCTCGACTACCCGCACCAATCGCGTATCGACACCGTCGCCGCGTAACAAGTCGAGCGCTATGCCAGCAAAGGAATCCGCGCCGACGGCGCCGGCCAGCACGACCTTGGCACCGGCGCGCCGGGCGGCCAACGCCTGATTAGCACCCTTCCCGCCGGGGAGAACGGCATAGTCGCCGCCGAGTACGGTCTCGCCCGCCCGTGGAAGGCGCGGGACCGGAACTATCAGATCGACGTTTATCGAACCGAAAACCACGATCATGTCACAGCGGCTTTCTCCGGGGGTCTCTTAGAGAAAATAATGATCCTAAGGCGCGAATCCGACGTTAGCAGATACAGCAATGAGAGAGGGGCATATGACTGGTTTCGAAAAGCGGCCTCTCGGTCGCACCGCCCTCGAAGTGACCGCTCTTGGTCTAGGCTGCGCGACCCTCGGGGGCAGCCGGGTGCCGGTCAGTCGCGAGGAGGCGGAAGCGATTGTGCGCGCGGCTTGGGCGGCCGGAGTACGCTATGTGGACACCGCGCCCTTTTACGGGTTTGGGCAGGCGGAGCGTTGTGTCGGCGACGCGCCGCGTGATGTACCGCGTGATGACTGGGTGTTGTCGACAAAAGTCGGGCGGTTGCTGCGCCCTCACCTGAACCTAGCCGGCACGGAGCACGGGCAAAATCGGATGCCGTTCGATGCGGTATTCGACTACTCCTACGATGCTATCATGCGCTCGTTCGAGGACAGCTTGCAGCGGCTTGGCCTAGGGCGGATCGACATCCTCTACTTGCACGACATCGGGGCGATGCAGCATGGTCGGGAAGGGCACCCCGCGATCATGCGCACGCTCCGCGGCGGTGGCTACCGCGCTCTCGAGGAGCTGCGCCGGTGCGGCGTCGTGCGCGCGATCGGGATCGGTGTCAATGAGCGGGAAGTTCTGTTGGAGGCGATGGAATGGGGCACCTGGGACGCCTTCCTACTCGCCGGGCGCTATACTCTCCTCGAGCAGGCGCCGCTCGATGATCTACTCCCGAAGTGCCTTTCTTCGGGGATATCGATCGTTGTTGGCGGCCCGCTGAATTCCGGCATTCTCGCGGGCCGCGACACCTGGAACTACAAAGCAGCGCCACCCGAGATTGTCGAGCGGGTGGACGCGATCAGAGCAGTTTGCGACCGTCACCAAGTGCCTTTGGCCGCGGCGGCGTTGCAGTTTCCGACCGCGCACCCCGCAGTCGCGGCGATCATCCCAGGCCCCCGCAGTGTCGCGGAATGCGAGGCCAACCTGGACCTTCTGCGCTATCCGATTCCCTCAGTGTTGTGGAGCGACCTGCGGGACGCCAAGTTGCTCCACCCGCTCGCGCCGACACCCGCTTAATTCCCAGCCGAGCAGTTTGCGAACGCTTAATTACCGTGTTACCCGACCACGGCTAGGACCAAGAGATCGAAATGGTCGAGCGTAAGATCACCATTAAGAGCGCTCGTCAGACCATTAAATTTGGTTAATTTTATTAATCACACCAATGCCATCGATTATCCGCTTTAATATTGGCAGAGCATATCAGAGGATTGAGCGAATAAGGGAGATGATGACATGACGGGTTTCGAGAAACGCCCACTTGGGCGTACCTCGCTTGAGGTAACCGTTCTCGGGCTCGGTTGTGCGACCCTCGGCGGTCACCGGGTGCCGGTGACCAGCGTCGAGGCAGAGGCGATAGTACATGCGGCCTGGGCGAGCGGGGTGCGTTATGTCGATTGCGCGCCCTTTTACGGCTACGGGCAGGCAGAGCGTTGTGTCGGCGATGCGCTGCGCGAAATGCCGCGCGACGAATGGGTATTATCGAC
>DASQCY010000441.1:0-3334 GCA_035634495.1 Allostellaceae bacterium | reverse complement strand
CCCCCCCGTACCAGCAAGTGGAACAAAATCGAGCACCGGCTCTTCTCCTTCATCAGCCAGAACTGGCGCGCCAAGCCGCTCGTCAGCTATCGCGTGCGTGATTGTCGAGCTGATCTCGGCCACCACCACCAAAACCGGACTCACGGTGCGCTGCCAACTTGACACGAGCCAATACCCCAGCGGCATTGTCGTGTCCGACGCTGAGATGGCCGCCCTCAACATCAAACGTGCCGAGTTCCACGGTGAGTGGAACTACACCATCTCACCGAATACCTATCCGACAAATTGCGCGTCTATTTCCTGACGAGCTCTTAGGGTCGAACTTCCCCGTTCTAGATCGGGGCCGGCAATCCGCGCGAAGGTGTCATTCAACGAACAGCATCGCCGGCCTGGTTTCGCCCACCCGAAGCCTCCATCAGTCGACTACTTTCCTGCATTTGTATTTCTAAAGCGGCTTTTGCCGTTGCGTCCCGACGGCGGCGTGGCCCTGCAAATTGACGATCGTCCTTGACGAGAACGTATCAGGAACATATGATGTTTGGTTCTTCCCGAGGCCGGTGCCGCTGGAACGTCGCCTATGCCGGAAATCGTTGCCGATTCGCTTTAGCCGTCCTGCTCTCTGCTGCTTTCCGGAAGTGGAATCCAGGAATCTCAATCACTTGGTCCTGATCCCTTTTCGTCTCCCGCGCGCGACACGCGCGGGCGCTTCGCGAAGGGCAGCTCCGGCAATCCGAGCGGCCGGCCGCGCGGCATCTGCAACCCCCGGCGACGCGTCCCCGATCTCGTTGCCCGGCCGCTGAGCGCGCCGGCGCTGTCAAAGCTGCTCGACCGCAAGCCTCATCTGTTGCGGCCGCTCGCCGTGCAACTATTGCCGCCACCCCTCAAACCCATCGATCCGGCCGATCGTCTCGGGATCGACCTGTCGCTGCTGCACACGGCCGAGGATCTCCGGGAGCTATTGCCCAAGGTTTTGGCGGCCATCGCCCGCGGCGAAATCACGCCCGCCGAGGGCGCGCGTCTCGCACGGCGGGCGCGCACCCGGTGGCGCGCGATCCGCCGCCTCGCACGATTTCAGCGCCGCCTGGCGCGTGGCACGGCTCCCCGCTTGGATAAGATGGCACGTCCGACTTGCAATGCAGGAGCGACCCCGGCATCGGCGTTGCGGGGAGATCAACGCCGCCGCGCGGCCCAGCCGTCGACGACCTTGCGCGCGGCCGTGCGAGCCGCGTCAGTGCCGACGCTGGTCGATGCACGAATTTCTAGGGCATATGGTTTTCGATGAGCTTCACCAACCAGCAGAAATTCGATCTGGCGGTATTCCTGAACGCCTGCTGGCAGGTTCAGAATTTCCAAACAAAGGAGAAATTCCCCTAAGATCGCGTATTGCGGGCATCGGGGCTCGGCACTCGTTCCGCTGGCTCAGGAGGGATGGAAATGCTGAAGGGATTCAGGAACTTCCTGATGCACGGCGACGTCGTCGTCGTCGCCGTCGGACTGGTCGTGGCGCTGGCTTTCAGCAACTTGGTCAAGGCGTTCACCGACAACATCATCAACCCACTGGTCGCGGCGGCCCAGGGCGGTGTGAAGGGTCCCGGGCTGGGTTGGCAGCTGGTCAGCGGCGGAGGCGACGGCACGTTTCTCAACCTGGGCGGGTTCATCTCGGCGATTATCTACTTCATCATCTTCATGGCGGTCGTGTATTTCCTGATCGTCGTGCCTTACAAGGCCGTCATGGCTCGACTCGGCAAGACGGTGTTTGGCGAGCCGGCCCCGACCAAAATCTGCCCGGCGTGCCGCTCCGATGATCTGGACCCCGCTGCGAGCAAATGCAAACACTGCGGATCGAGCCTTGCGGTTTGACACCAACAAGCGGACGCCGAAACGAATTGCGGGTTGCGGCCGATCGGCCGCCCCAGGAATTGCTTCCGAAACTCTGCGGGTTTGACTTAGAACGCCCGCATGCGCAGCGCGAAGAACGGTGGACGATATGAGCGCAGAGGATATGCCAGGGAACATGACGGACGGCTTTCACCTGGTGGTGGAGGCGCTGAAGCTGAACGGGATCGACACGATCTATGGGGTGGCCGGCATCCCGATCACGGATCTGCTGCGGTTGGCGCAAGCCGAAGGGATCCGCTATTTCGGCTTCCGACACGAGCAGTCGGCCGGGAATGCTGCCGCGATTGCGGGTTTCCTGACGCAAAAGCCGGGCATTTGCATGACGGTCTCGGCGCCGGGATTCCTTAACGGCATGGTCGCCTTGGCCAATGCCACGACCAACTGTTTCCCGATGATCCTGATCAGCGGGTCGAGCGACCGGTCGATCGTCGATCTCGAGCAGGGCGATTACGAAGAGCTCGACCAGCTCAATGCCGCCCGGCCCTATGCCAAGGCTGCCTACCGCATCAACCGCCCGCAAGACATCGGCATCGGCATTGCGCGGGCGATCCGCGCCTCCGTGTCGGGACGCCCGGGTGGCGTCTATCTCGACCTGACGGCCGAGGTGCTCGGCTCGGCGCTCGACGTCGAGACGGCGAAGAAGTCGTTGGTGGAGGTCGTCGATCCGGCGCCGCCGCAGCCCCCGGCGCCGGCAGTGGTCGCGCGCGCCATCGACCTGTTGGCGAATGCCAAGCGCCCCCTCGTGATCCTCGGCAAGGGTGCCGCGTATGCGCGGGCGGACCAGGAGATACGGTCGTTTGTCGAGACGACGGGCATTCCGTTCCTGCCGATGTCGATGGCCAAGGGACTCTTGCCCGACGACCATGCGCAATCGGCGGCGGCCGCCCGCTCCTATGCGATTGGCAATGCCGATGTCGTTGTGCTGGCCGGGGCGCGCCTCAACTGGCTTCTGTCGCACGGCAGGCCGCCGCTGTGGTCCGAGGGCACGCGGTTTGTGCAGGTCGACATCTCCGCAACCGAGATCGACAGCAACCGGGCGATCGCGGCACCGGTCGTCGGCGACATCAAGTCGGTTTTCTCGGCCTTCAACGCCGCCCTCAAACCGGGAAAGATCGAGTGTCAGGGGGCCTGGCTCGACGAGATCGGCAAGCGCAAGCAGCAGAACGTCGAACGCATGGCGGCGCGCCTCAATGCCGACCCGAGCCCGATGAATTTCTCGAGCGCCTTGCGCTCGGTGCGTAACGCGCTTGCCACCCAGCCCGATGTTTATGTCGTCAACGAGGGCGCCAACACCCTCGACTTTGGCCGCAACATCATCGACATGGACAAGCCCCGTCACCGCCTCGACAGCGGCACCTGGGGTGTCATGGGCATCGGCATGGGCTACGCGATTGGCGCTGCCGCCGTGACCGGCAAGCCCGTCGTCGCGATCGAA
>DASQCY010000440.1:0-2555 GCA_035634495.1 Allostellaceae bacterium | reverse complement strand
CCGAGAATGCATCCGGCTTTGCCAAAGGCTTGGGAGCCATCAAATTCGACTTGAACGGGCGTCACAGCTCGCTGGCGCATATCGCCTGGAACCAGAACGGGCTGCTCCATACCTACGACGAGTACAAGCTGAAGTTTGGCCGCCCCTGACGGCTTAACCCGAGGACGGCGATGACCGTCACCGATACGAGCGTTCTCGAAGCCGTGTTGCGGCGCGATCGTTTTGTCGTGGTCGCCGCTTTGGTCGCGGTCATCGTCGTCGCCTGGATCTGGATCGTGCTCGGTGCAGGGACCGGAATGAGCACCGTCGCGATGACCCAGATGGCGGGCATGCCCGACATGGACATGATGATGGAACGGGCAGTGTGGACCCCCGGATACGCCGCCCTGATCTTCGCCATGTGGTGGGTAATGATGGTGGCGATGATGCTACCCAGTGCAGCGCCGATGCTGCTTCTCTTCGCCCGCGTCAACCGGGCCCAGAAAGCCCGCGACCGTCCCTACGTGGCGACCGGCATCTTCGCCGCCGGTTATCTCGCGGCCTGGGGCGGGTTTAGCGCGCTCGCCGCCGGATTGCAGTGGGGATTGGAGCAGCTCGACCTGCTGTCGCCGATGATGACGACGACGAGCTACTGGCTCGGCGGAGCGATCCTCCTCGCCGCCGGCGCGTGGCAACTCACCCCGATCAAGGGCGTTTGCCTGCGGCATTGCCGCTCGCCCTTGAGCTTCATTGCCCGGCAGTGGCGGCCCGGCCGGCTTGGGGCCTTCCGCATGGGGCTCGAGCACGGTGCCTTTTGCCTGGGATGCTGCTGGTTCCTGATGGGCCTCTTGTTCTTTGGCGGCATCATGAACCTGTTCTGGATCGCCGGTCTCGCCGGTTTTGTCCTGTTGGAGAAGACGATCCCGATGGGCCATTGGATCGGACGGATCGCCGGTATCGGGGTCGCTGCCTGGGGTTTGTTGTTGCTCACCAGCGCGGCGATCAGCTCGTAGCCCTACCCCCGCGAGGACGAAGGTTGCGGCGGGCGTCCCGGCGGAGGCAGCGGCAGTTCCCAGAATTGCCCGACCAGGTCCCGCCCGAAGCTCCGGTGCGGCTCTTCGCTCACTAGGCAAAAACCCGCGGCCTGATAGATCCGGCGGGCCGAAACCAGCACGTCGTTCGTCCACAAGGTGATCTTGCGATACCGCGCTTGGCGGGCGAAGCGGATGCACTCGCCGACGAGCCGGCTCCCGATGCCGAGCCCGCGCGCCGCCGGCTCGACATAGAGCAGACGCAGCTTGGCGATGTCGTCGCTCTCTTTGACCAGCAGCACGGCGCCGACGATGGCGCTGTCACGCTCGGCGATCCAGCAGCGCTCGTGCGCGGCGCTGAAATTCTCGATGAATGCGGCGGCGATCTTGGCGACCAAGGCCTCGAACGTTTGGTCCAAACCGTATTCCTCAGCATAGAGGATGCCGTGTCGATGGATGATCCACCCCATGTCACCCGGCTGGTGCGAGCGCAGGATGTATGAAGGCCCGGCTGGCTTCCGCCCCTGCCCGAGCAGCTGCTCGGCCGTCTCGAGGGCGGCAATCAGCCGGGCCTGGTCGGCGACGGCGAGCTCGCCTAGCAGCGCCGCCACCGCGTCGCGCGATCGCGTGTCGATCGTTGCGTAGAGCCCGCGGCCCGCCTCAGTCAGCGCGATGACGATCTGTCTTCCGTCGCGCTCCGAGGGCCGCCTGTCGATCAGGCCGCGCTTTTCGAACCCGCCGAGTATGCGGCTCAAATAGCCGGTGTCGAGACCGAGCTCGGCCGCGAGCTCCGATGCCGTCGCCCGCTCGCGCTGTGCCAATTCCCAGATTACCCGACCTTCGGTCAGCGACAACGGACTGCCGAGAAGCCCCTCGTGCAGGACGCCAATCTTGCGGGTGTAGAACCGGCTAAAGCGCCGGATGCTTGCGACCCGATCTTCCACCCCGCCCATCCCGATATGCTCTGGTTCCATTCGCTGACACAGTCTAGTATATTATCTGATAAAGTCAACTTTAGGCACAGGGACCGGAGCGCCGCCTAGTCAAGCTCGGGAACAGAGCGCCTCCGGATAAGTCCGGCGGTTAGTCGCCTGGGAGGCGAATGCTGCCCCTCGGTGTGCTGGCGATCCTCGCCGCCCTCGGCTAAAGAAAAGCGGCATTACGAATGGGTCTCGGGGGATCAGCACCTCGCGGTCGGTTGCGGTCTGTCATCGTCGCACCGGGCTTCAGGACCGTGTCGGCGCGCGGCGCGTCGGACCAATCTGCATCATTCGGGAACATTTGATGCCAAAGGGCGTCTCGCTACGGGTGTCCCTTTTGCCGCGGCATCTTTCGCAGTTTATCCATCTCCTCCGCCGCCGGGCGGCGGAGGAGGCGGCGCCGCCGCACCCCGCGCTGGCGGGATAGGACAAAGTTGCTATCGATGCGACGATCATTCGTCGATCCGCTCTTCGCTTGGCGCATTGAACGGTCGGGAGTTCAAATGTTACTGGTCGAAGCAGATGCGTTGCCTTGTCATAGAAGATGAAGCGGACACAGCCCGCT
>DASQCY010000439.1:0-6072 GCA_035634495.1 Allostellaceae bacterium | reverse complement strand
GTGCTGAAGGCGCGGCGGGCGTTGAAGCCGCTCGCCCCCGGCGCGGTGCTCGAAGTGCTCGCGACCGATCCCGGCGCCACCGAGGATTTTCGGCATTTCTGCCAAACCACCGGATGCGAGCTGCTCGAAGCAAGTGAGCAGCGCGGCGGGGTCTTGCGCTTTGTGATGCGCAAGCCGGGCTGAGAGAGGCTCCCAATGGTTGCGATCGTGACAACCCCACGTCTAATGGCGGTGGGCGGTGGGGCGCTCGCCGAATTGCCGGCCATGCTGCGCCGTCTCGGGCTCGCCAATCCGCTGATCGTCACCGATCCCTTTCTCGCGCGCTCGGGCCATCTCGAGCGGGCGACCGCCCAACTCGAGCGCGATGGCGTCCCTTGGACGGTGTTCTCCGACACGGTCGCCGACCCGACTACGGCTGTCGTCGAGACCGGCACCCGTCGTCTCGCGGAAGGCGGCTTCGACAGCCTGGTGGCGATCGGCGGGGGCAGCTCGATCGATACGGCCAAGGCGATGAGTATCCTCGCCGCCAACGGCGGACAGATGCGCGATTACAAGGTCCCAGCCGAAATTCCCAAGGTCGGACCGCCGCTTGTCGCAATTCCGACAACCGCCGGCACCGGCTCCGAGGTGACGCGGTTCACGGTAATCACCGACACCGAGACCGACGAGAAGATGCTGATCGCCGGGCTCGCCTGCTGCCCGCTCGCCGCGATCGTCGATTATGAGCTGACGCTCTCGATGCCGTTGCGGCTGACCGCCGATACCGGGCTCGACAGTCTGACCCATGCGATCGAGGCCTATGTCAGCCGCCGCGCCAATCCCTTTACCGACGGGCTCGCCAAGAACGCCATGGGTCTGATCGCGCGGCACATTCGCACCGCCTGCGCCGAGCCCGAAAACCTGGCGGCGCGCGAGGCGATGATGCTCGGCGCCACCACAGCGGGGATGGCGTTCTCGAATTCCAGCGTGTGCCTCGTGCACGGCATGAGCCGGCCGATCGGTGCGTTTTTCCACGTTCCGCATGGATTATCGAACGCCATGCTGCTGCCGGAGATCACTGCCTTCTCGGCGCCGGCCGCGCTCGAGCGGTACGCCGACTGCGCCCGCGCGATGGGGGTAGCGGAGGAGAACGAGGGAAGCCAGGCCGCGGTAGCGCGTCTGGTCGATGAGCTGCGCGCGCTCAACGACGATCTAAAAGTGCCGACACCCCGCGCGTGGGGCATCGACGCCGAGCGTTTTCAGGAGCTGCTGCCGGTGATGGCTGGCCAAGCGCTCGGCTCGGGCTCGCCCGCCAACAACCCGCGAATCCCGACGAGCGGCGAGATCATCGAGCTCTATCGCCGCGTCTACGGGTGACGTCCGTTTGACGGGGCGTGATGTATGTAATTTAGGTCGAATTGCAGGGACACGAGATGGTCGATTTTGCAGGCAGCCACGTCGTCGTGACTGGCGGCACGGGCGCTCTCGGCAGGGCGGTCATCGGGGCGTTGCGCACGGCCGGTGCGGCCTGCCACGTGCCGAACCTGGTGGCCGCGGAGCTCGAAAACTTCCCGTACGCCTCGGATGCCGGCGTGCACATCGCCCGCAACGTGGATCTCGCCGATGAGGCCGCGGTCCGGCGTTTTTACCAGGCTCTTCCACCGCTCTGGGCGTCGATTCACCTGGCTGGCGGCTTTGCGATGGCGCCGATCGGCGAGATGTCCGCGGCAGATTTCATGGCGCAGTTCCGGATGAATGCGCTGTCGTGCTTCTTGTGCTCGGCGGCGGCCGTCGCCGCGTTTCGTGCTCGCAAGGAACCGGGCCCCGGCGGCGCAGTAGGCGGGCGGATCGTCAACATCGCCGCCCGGCCGGCGCTGGAGCCGCGCCTGGGCGCCGGGATGATCGCTTACACCGCGTCCAAAGCAGCTGTGGCGGCACTGACCCAGGCGCTGGCGCAAGAGACGACCGACGAACAGATCTGGGTCAACGCGGTCGCCCCCTCGGTCCTCGACACCCCAGCGAATCGTGCGGCGATGCCGGATGCCGACTTTCGCCGTTGGGTCGCTCCGGCGGACCTCGCCGAAATTGTCACCTTCCTTGCTTCTCCGACTAATCGCGTGACCCGCGGCGCGGTCATCCCGGTTTACGGCGGGTCTTAAATCCGGCAGCCGCGCTCTCGCGGCGCAGCAGGATTGTTATAGAACGTTTGCAATAACCTTCGGGGGGTTTATGTTGCAGTGCAACATGATTAGGTCCATTTTTGTTTGCGTGAGGTCCCGATGAAACAGCAACTGATGCGCCTCGACCGGATTGCCGGGCAAATGAATGCCTGGCTTCTCGTGATCGCGATCGGGCTCGGCATGCTCGACCTAGCCGTTCTGGTCGCCAAATGCATGCCGGCTATGACGGTACCGCCCGCTGCCACCGGCACGCCCGGCCACGATCACGCGATCCTGTCCCAAGCCGATACCCCTCGCAGCTGATCGGAGCGCCTCATGCACGCCGTCGTCGGACCGATCCTACTGAAGGAGGGATGCTACGCCTTCGATTTGTGGACGCCGGAAGAAGGGCTGAGCCGCGGGTACGCTTATCGTCGCATCGAAGACGCCCATTATGCGCGAAACGCTGAAATCAGATCCCGCAGACGGGGTCGGTCGGGCGCCGCGGTAGCCTGCGGCACGCTCGACGAGTTCGCTTTGGCGGTAGCCGAGCGCGAAGCGACTTTCCGCACCCTGGTCTCAAACCTCGAAGTCAGGCCGCTCAGTCACACTCATCCCCCTGAACGCCACCGCCGGACCCCGATCGCGGTCGTCCAAGATCAATAGCGCCGCTCATTCGCTGTCGGGGACACCGGCTTCGAGCTCCTCGAGCCACACCGTAGCGTTTGCATCGGAGGGGGCGCGCCAGTCGCCGCGCGGCGACAATGAGCCGCCGGACGAGATCTTTGGGCCGTTGGGCAGTGCCGAGCGTTTGAATTGGCTGAACTCGAAGAAGCGATAAAGAAAAACCCGCAGCCAGTGCTTGATCTCGGCGAGCGTGTAGGCACGCCGCGCCGCGTCGGGCGTGTTCGCGGGCCACCTGCCGCACTCGGCATCGTGCCAAGCATTCCACGACAGATAGGCGATCTTGGAAGGGCGGAAGCCGTGCCGCGTCGCGTAGTAGAGGTTGAAATCCTGCAACGCGTAGGGCCCGACGATGCTCTCGGTCGACTGGATGGCACCATCGGCGCCGGGCGGGACCAGCTCGGGGGAGATCTCGGTCGCCAGGATGTCGTACAGGACCCGTGCGGTTTTCTCGCCCAGCTCCCCGGAGACTGCGACAAAGCGGATCAGGTGCTGGATCAGCGTCTTGGCCACCGATCCGTTCGGATTGTAATGCGACATCTGGTCGCCGACCCCATAGGTGCACCACCCGAGGCCAAGCTCCGAGAGGTCGCCGGTGCCGACCACCAGACCGCCGTTGTGGTTCGCCAGCCGGAACAAGTAGTCGGTGCGCAACCCGGCCTGCACGTTTTCAAAGGTCACATCGTAGAGGGCCTCGCCCTTTGCCGAGGCGTGGCCGATATCGCCGAGCATCTGCCGTGCGGCCGGCCGGATATCGATCTCGGCGCCGGTGACGCCGAGCGCGCGCATCAGCCGCCAGGCGTTGGTTTTGGTCGCCTCGCTCGTCGCAAAACCCGGCAAGGTGTAGGCGAGGACATCGGTGCGCGGCAGCCCCAGTCGGTCCATCGCTCGCGCCGAGACGATCAGCGCCTGCGTCGAGTCGAGCCCGCCGGAGACGCCGATGACGAGCTTTTTCAGCCCCGTCGCCGCGACCCGTTGCGCCAGGCCCTGGATCTGGATGTTGTAGGCCTCGTAGCAATTCTCGCGCAGCATCGCCGGGTCGGACGGCACGTACGGAAAGCGCTCGACGTCCCGCCGCAATTCGAGGGCTTCATCCGACGCGGTGAAGTCGAAGCCGATCGTGCGGAACCGCATGCGGTCCTCGCCGACCGCGCGCACGCAATCGCCGAAGGTGTTAGTCCGCATCCGCTCTTGGCGGATGCGCCCGAGGTCGACATCGGCGACCGCCATCACCGGATCGGTCGAGAACCGCTGCGTCTCGCCGAGGTCGTCGCCGCATTCGAAGATACCGGCTTGGCCGTCCCAGGCGAGGTCGGTCGTCGATTCTCCGGCACCGGCAGCGGAATAGGCATAGGCCGCGATGCAGCGCGCCGATTGCGAAGCGCATAAGAGGCGGCGCATTTGCGCCTTGCCGATCGTGATGTTGCTGGCCGAAAGGTTGAGCAGAACCTCCGCACCGGCGAGTGCGGCGGCGGTGCTCGGCGGCCGCGGCACCCACAGATCCTCGCAGATCTCGACGTGAAAGGTGAAACCCGCCTCGCCGCGGGCGGCAAACAACAGGTCGCTGCCGAATGGGGCCTCGTGCCCGGCGATCGCAATCGACCCGCCGACGACACCCTCGCCCGAGGTGAAGTGCCGGCGCTCGTAAAACTCGCGATAGTTCGGCAGAAAGACCTTGGGGACGACCCCCAGAAGGGCACCCCGGTGGATCACGACGCCGCAATTATAGAGGTGCCCCTGCGACCTCAGCGGCGCCCCGACGACAAAAATCGGGAAGAGCTCGGCGCTGGCGCAGATCAGCCGCTCGATCTGGCGTGCCACCTCGTAGAGCACCGCGTCTTGGAACAGGAGATCGTCGATCGCGTAGGCGGAAAGACAGAGTTCCGGGAACACCATCAAGGCGACCCGCGCCTGGTCGCCCTCGGTGAGCAGGCCCAGGACATTCTCGGCGTTGCGCCGCGGCTCGGTCACCGCGACATGCGGCACGCAGGCGCCGATGCGGATAAACTGATGGCTATAGGGCGAGAAAAACGACGACATTCGGCTCCGCACTCCCGCGATCGGTAACGCAGTCAATCTGGGCAGCCGGCCAGCCCCCGGTAAGGGGCGGGCTCAGGTCTTCGGTCGTACCGACTTCATCGCCGCCCAGACGACACCGGCAACGCCGAACAGGGTGAGACCCCCGAGGACCAGCACCACGGTGTTTGCGGAACCGACGAGGCTGTCGCCGACATCGCCGACGGCGTCACCGGCGAAGAGCAGCATCGGCGCCCAGACGATCGCCGAGGTGACGTTGGCAACCCAGAAGCGGTCGCGCGGCATGCGCATGACCCCTGCAGCGAGCGGTATTACTGCGCGCATCGGGCCGAAGAAGCGGCCGACGAAGACGCTCTTGCCGCCGTGCCGGGCAAAGAACCGGATGCCGTTCGGCAATAGCTCCGGACTGCGGGTGAAGGGCCAAACCCGGGCAATGCCACCGCCGTAACGGTGGCCGATCCAGAACGAGACCGTGTCGCCGAGAACCGCACCGACAACCGCCCCTGCGATGATCGGGAGATAGGGGAGCGAGCCCGCCGCCATCAAGGCGCCGGCGGCGATCAGCATCGAGGTGCCGGGAAACAGCAGGCTGACAAAGGCGAACGACTCGCCGAACGCGGTGACGAACATGACCGCCACCGCCCAGCTCGAATGCGCCGAGATGAAGTCGAGGGTCGGTTGAACGAGGTGCTCCATATCCTCTTTATAGCGACGTCCCCGCCAGGGCGCCAATCACCCGCACCGCGGCTTCGAGAGGCATGGGCCCCGCCTCCGACCGCACCGGCGCCACGCCAATCGACAGCCGAGGTGTCGCTGCGGGAGACCCGCCCCGACGAGCCCAGCCGCGAGGCGCTCGACCTTCTCTACAGGCTGAAGCGCCTGATGGCTGAGTAGGGCGCCGTGCATTGGGTTCCCTGGTCGACGGGACGATACTGCGAAAAACCCGATTCGGGCCGTCTAGCGACCGATCCTTTGCCCGCAAGTCATTGATATCGCGAGACGCCCGAGAGCAAATTCCCTACGCGACCGAACAGGGAAATAAATCCGACGAACAGGGAGACAAAATCGACGATCAGAGAATCAAATCGGCCGAGCACGGAAAGGCATCACAGGTCAGATTGGGCAGTTGCGGCGGCGGAGCGGGCTCCCTCGTCGCCTTCCGGTAACTGTCGCCGGCTGGGAGAGGCCCTTTTCGACAATGTCGACGGCCGGT
>DASQCY010000438.1:0-1622 GCA_035634495.1 Allostellaceae bacterium | reverse complement strand
GGGCAGGTGACCGAGTTCCATGGGCTCCACAATCCCGTTCACAATCAGGGTGGATCCAAGTCCCGTTCCGAGGCCTAGAAAGAGCATCTTGCCGCCGTTGTAGCTCCCCAGAGCCTGCATCGCGGCGTCGTTGACGACCTTCACCGGCCGGCCGAACGCTGCTGCGAAGTCGAACCCGACCCATCCGCGCCCGAGGTTGTGTGGTTCGGCAATCGGGCAGCCGTGCAGGACCGGGCCGGGATACCCGATAGATACCACGTCATACGTCCAATCTCGGGCGAGCTTCTTCACCCCGGACACCATCTGCCTTGGGGTCAACGTCGGACCGGATCGAAATGAGCGCTCCTCGTTTTGTCCGGTGGCGAGGATCTTGACCGAGGTTCCGCCCACATCGACGACCAACACTTGCCCGGCGGCGGACGCCTTTGCGACGTCAGCTCGATCTAGCCGCCGTCGCCGGCGCTTGGTGGTGGGCCGCGACGTCGCCTTCACCGCGCTAGCTCGCTCGCTTGAGTACGGCTGATTTGGAACTGATCACGCCCATCAGGTCGTTCCACGACTTGACGAAGGACTTGGCACCTTCGTCCTGAAGCTGCTTCGATAGTGCATGGACGTCGATCTTTGCCTCCGCAAACCGCGCCAGCTCCTTTTCGGAGTCGCCGCCGTCCGCGGGAATGGTTGCGCCGACATCGCCGTGGTCAGCGAGGGCTTTGAGCGTGCCCTCAGGCATCGTGTTCACCGTGAATGGCGCGGCCAGGCTCTTGACGTAGAGAACATCCGACGCCTCCGGGTCCTTGGTCCCGGTGCTGGCCCAGAGCAGGCGCTGCGGGCGCGCGCCAGCATTATAGGCGCGCATCCACCGTGGTGAACTCAGCAACGCGAGATAGGCCTTGTAGGTGCGCTTGGCGATAGCGATACCGAGCCGATCATTGAGTGCCTTCGGTACTTTGCCGGTGACCGCGACGTCCCAGCGGCTGATGAAGATAGATGCTACCGATGCGACATCGGGCTTCAATCCCGCTTCGATGCGCCGTTCGATGCCGCGCATGAATGCGTTGGCGGCCGCCAGGTACTGGTCGTCGGAGAACAGCAGCGTGACGTTGATCGGCACGCCGGCAAAGATCGCCTCTTCGATGGCCGGCAGGCCTTCGGGGGTGCCCGGGATCTTGATGAAGACATTGGGACGCCGCGCCTGCGCGTGCAGGTCCTTGGCGGCGGCAATCGTCGACTTGGTGTCGTGCGCCAGCAAAGGCGAGACTTCCAGCGAAACCCAACCGTCGACACCGCAGGTTCGGTCATAAACCGGCCGGAACAAATCCGCCGCTTGCGTAAGGTCTTCCAGCGCGAGTTCGAAGAAAAGCTTTTCCCCCGACTTACCTTCCGCGAGCTTGCTTTTAATGGCGTCGTCGTAGTCGCCGCTGTTCTTGATCGCGTGGTCGAAGATCGTTGGATTCGAGGTCAGCCCGGTAACCGAGAACTCGTCGATATAGCGGCGGAGCACACCCGTCCGCAATAAGTTGCGCGTGATGTTGTCGAGCCAGAGGCTCTGGCCCAGATCGTGCAGGATTCGAGTGGCCTTCATGCTATGACCTCCGTCCCGCCCCCGACTTCTGTAAGTTGCA
>DASQCY010000437.1:0-1635 GCA_035634495.1 Allostellaceae bacterium | reverse complement strand
CCCATTGCTCGTGCGGTCGTGCCCAGGCGCTCGGCACCAGGCCTTGGGTCCCGGCGACCGGCCGCGGGTCGAAAGTACGGTAGGAAAGATAGTCGCCGAACTCGTCCTCTTCGTCGGCTACGGCCAGCACGTCATAACTGATGCCTTGGGTAAACCGCGCAACCTCGGCCTGGATCGCGAAATGGCCGGTATCTGTCCGCCGCGCCCCCGGAACAAACGTCCAGGGTTTCTCCGTGACGATGTGGGCCTGGAACTTCTGTGCGGCGTGACGGAAGTCCGCGGCGAACTCTTGATCGCCCTCACCGTGGCCGACGACCAGCAAAAGGTTGGACCATCGCTTGGCGACGAGATATTGGACGAGCGCGTCGGCGAGCATTGCTCTGCTCGGCAATAGATGAAGGAGGTTGCCCCGGCAATCCTCACCGCGCAGCCGATCGTCGGGTGCCGCCGTGTCGAAAATCGTCGCCGGGGCGGCTTCGGGGAGAGTGGCGATCGACAACAATTCCGCCGCGGCGAAATCCGCTACGACCAAGCTAATGCCTCTCGCCGCAAGATCGCGGAACGCCGTGACGACGTCACCGTCCTCTGCCACGACGCGTTCGACCAGGCCGAAGGATTGGCCGGTGAAGTGCCCGGTCGTATTGTTATCGGCGATCCCGAGCCGCGCGCCTGCTATCCCCTCGTCCTCGGGGGGTTGATCGAGGTAGGACAGCGGTAACGTGCGCTTGACCGGTTGCGACAGCCAGCCGATCTGCAGCGTCTGTTCATCAGCGTAGACATCAACCGTCGGCACGGCGGCGACCATAGTCAATGCCGCCAGCAGTAACCTGATATTCCCCCAGTTGGTCATAGGCGCCAGCGCGTCGGTTCCATCATCCCTACTTCAGCGTCTCGAGATAGGCGATGACGTCATCGCGCTCCGCCTTATCCTTGATACCCGGGAAGATCATCTTGGTGCCAGGAACCGTCCCCCGCGGGTCGGCAAGATATTCGTCGAGGGTCCCCTCGTCCCAGGTGTGGTCGAACTTCTTCATGGCCTCGGAGTAATTGAAGTTCTCCAAGGTGGCCGATTTGCGGCCGACGATCCCGAACAGGCTCGGTCCGATCTTGTTCTTCCCGGCTTCGGTGGTGTGGCACAGCGCGCATTTCTTGAAGGCTGTTTTGCCGGCCTCGACATCAGCGGCCACGGCTGAACCCGCATCCATCGAGGCGAGAATACTGAGGGCGAGAATCACGTTAGGAAACCGCATCCTTCCTCCACACACAGGGCCGCCGCCCGCGGCCGCATCGATAGCCGCCAACTATATTCTCGGCAACCGTCGCGCCTCTTGTCGAGGGAAGGACCAAATGCCATAAGCGTGGAAGCCTCGCCGCTTGCGTCAATCCAATGGGAGGAGGCGGTTGTGGAGACCCGCGCTGCTGTCGCTTACAAGGCCGGAGAGCCGCTGACGATCGAGACCGTTCGGCTCGACGGTCCAAAAGACGGAGAGGTCCTGGTCGAGATCAAGGCGACCGGGATCTGCCATACCGACGAGTTCACATTGTCAGGTGCTGATCCGGAAGGGCTCTTTCCGGCGATCCTCGGGCACGAAGGCGCCGGCATCGTCGTCGATGTCGGGCGTGGCGTGACGAGTG
>DASQCY010000436.1:0-13705 GCA_035634495.1 Allostellaceae bacterium | reverse complement strand
AAGCTCGAACCCGGCATCGACGTTGAGCTAGTTCGGCGGACGGTCAAGCAGATCGGCCTGGCGATGCAGCAGGATCCCGAAATCGCCGCCGAGGTGATGCTGCCGCTCAAACTGCAAGGCATCGCGGAGATCACGGAGAATGCGGTCGTCGCCCGCTTCAAGTTTACGGCCCGCCCGGTAAAGCCGAGTTGGGTGCAGCGCGAATACATGAAGCGGATGTACCAGGTGTTCGCCGAGAAAGGTATCACCTTTGCTTCCGGCGCCCTGACCTTACAGACGGCACCGCACCGGCCGGTTGCTGCACCGGGCGAAATCCTCCGGGCCGTGCTGCCGCCCGCGGAAGCCCTGCCAAAACCGGAGCCGCAGGAAGTTCCGACCCCAGTGCGCGCGGCGGCGCGCGGTATCGCCTGAGTTATCCTGCACCGTCATGTCAAGCGATTACGCCTGGCGTTCTTCGTGCTCGATCCAAGTGCGCCCGCTGCCGCGCGGCAAGCTGTGAAACACGACAATCGTCCCGATCTCTGCAAAAACACCTCGATCAGCCCGGGCACCCCGCGCTGGTTAGTGCGAAAAGCAGTTCGAGTTCAACGTGCGCGGGACCGATCGCACTGGAGGAAACTGCGGCTCGCAGCCGATGTTTCGTTTTGCTCACGCACCCGTAAGCTCAAAGTCCGCTCTAGCTCCAAAACCGGGCGCTCGCTGTCCCCGCGTCGGCAAGTTGCCGTCACGAGGCGGCCGTAGCAGCCCCAACTTAGCGGTCGAGCCAGACGTCTTCCATGCGCCAGCCGTTGAACTGGCTGTTGACCATGATGGTCAGCCCCTTGAGCTGAGGCTGCATGCAGGTCACCAAGCGGGTGTGATAGATGATCGGTCGCGCCCCATCCTCCTGCAATTTCTTATCGATCTCCCAGACGAGGCGGCGGCGCTTGTCGCGGTCAGCGATCGTCGACTGCTCGACGAATTGTTTTTCGAGCTCGGGGTTGCAATAGCCGGTATAGTTGCGCTCCGACCCGCAGGCGTAATTCTCGAAGAATTGCTGGTCGGGATCGTCGACACCGCTGCCGGTGATGTTGACGCCGATCTGGTAGTCTTTGCGGGCCACTTTGGGGAACCAGTTCGCGGTCTCGACCGGGTCGAGTTCACCGTCGATCCAGATCGCCTTCAGCTGGTCGATCAAAATAATCGCCGGGTCGCGATAGTTCGGGATGTTGCGCGAGGCGACTTTGATCGGCAGCCGCTTGTCCGGCCCATAGCCGAGCCTGGTCATGATTTCGCGGGCCTCAGCGCGGTTCTTCGTCACGTCGGCGGCATAGCCGGGAATGGTGGCCAGAACATCGGCCGGCATGCCCCAAACCCCAGCGGGCGGCGGCAGCATCGCGCCGCCGATGTCGCCCTGTCCTTCGGCAAGGATGTCGATAAAGCTCTTGCGATCGAGCGCCAGTGCCAATGCCCGCCGCAGCTCTGGATTGTCAAAGGGCGGCGCCTCGCGGTTGACCAGCAAATTGACGCTGTTATTGGCCGATGCCAGGTCGCAAACCGCTTGCGGCGCCTGGCTCTTGACGTCTTTCAGCAATGGGACTGTGAGCTCATAGGGAAAGGTTAGGTCGAACTTGCCGGCGACGAAGGCGAGGATCGCGGTCGAGCGGTTGGGGATGATCGTGTATTCGATGCCGTCAAGATAAGGCCGCCCCGGTTTCCAATAGTCGGCATTGCGAACCAGCTCGATCCTCTCGTTCGGCTTGAACGCGACGAATTTGAACGGGCCGGTGCCGATCGGATGCTGGCGCATGTCGCGCGGCGGGACATGGCAGGGATAGATCGGCGTGTAGCCGGAGGCGATCAGGGCGAGGATCGCTGGCTGTGGCCGCTTCAAGACAAAGGTGGCTGCGGCGGGGCCGTCGGTGGCGATTTCGCGGAGGTTGTTCCACCATGATTTGCGCGGATTGAGGCGCAACCGCTCGGCGGCGTGGCCGGTCAGGAGATCCCAGGTGCATTTGACGTCGGCCGAAGTGAATGGCCTGCCGTCATGCCATTTGATGCCCTCGCGCAGTTTGAAGGTCAGCCGGGTCCCCTCCTCGTTCCAGGACCAGCTCTCGGCGAGGTCGGGAGCGATTGTATCGAGGCTGTTTTGCGCCTTGTGCTGGTCATAGAGCACGAGGTTGTTGAACACCGCCATCATCGGAATCGAAACCGAATTGGTGGCCTCCTCATGGATCGACATGCTCGCCGGGCTGTCGCGGTGATAGATCCGCAAGACCCCGCCGGACTTTTGCGCCTCGGCCCCACCGTCCGACATCACCGTCAGCAACAGCAGCCCTGCCGCCGCGACAAGCTTGAAGTGTTGTCCTCTCATCCCCTGCAAAATCCTCGCGCCCACCTCAGCCCGCCAGGATATCAGTCGTCAACTCTTCTCGCCGCCTTTCGCTCATGATTGATGCCGCGGCAAAGGTCGGCCGGAACTAAAGGTCCTTATAGGGATCGAAAAGCTGACGTGCATGAATTTCGAGTTTCGAAAAGCTGCGGCCGCCGGCCGGTACGCCGCTCTGAGAAGGCGGCAGCATCGAGGAGTTCCTGCGGCGCCCGGCGCGGCTGATTTGCACGCCGTCCTGATGCCGACAGCGCCTTCGCTGCACCGCCTGATGGCGCTGAGGCCGAGCGCGAGGCCTGGGCGGATGATTGCGTCAACCTGTTCCTCAACGGCCGCCGCTTCTAGCAATCACACCGTCGGGCTAGGGGCCGCCCCGGTGCGGGGCTGGTGACGTCGCGCGTCAAACACCATCCGGGCGCGCGAAGCCAGCAGCGATCCTCCGGCACGTCATTGTCGCGGCGCAGCGCAGTGACCTGCCTCCAGCCGCCCCTCTCGAACGCCTCGGCCAGGGCGGCTTCGGACAGCGGGTCGCGAGCACCCTCACAAGGGAAGATCGCGACCGGAGAAGTCCACCGCGCCAGAAACTCGGCCGACCGGCGCTCGATCCGGAACACCGCCCCTCGTCGCTCGATCGGGACGGGGGGATCATTGTGCATAAAGCCCTTGCTCGTGGTCAGCGGCAGAATGAGCCGGCCGCGCTGCGACAACCCGTCGAGCCACGTCTCAGTCGGTCGGGTCGCGCCGGCGTTGACATAGATGACATCGGCGGCATCGAACGGCACAGCCGCTCCGTTCCCGCAGATGACGCTGACATTGGGATATGACGAGAGATTGACCCGGGCGCGATCCGCAAGACTGGGATCGAGCTCGATCGCCGTCACCTTGCCCGAGCGCCCCACCAGATGAGCCATGATGGCGGTGTAGTAGCCGGTACCGGTGCCGACATTCACGACGTGGTCGCCTTCCCGAGGGCCGGCATGGGCAAGCAGTTTAGCGTGCAGCGAAGGCTGGCCGTTGTTGAGGTGCCGCTCCGGCAGGATCCCAATAACATGGTCGAGGTAGAGGTAAGCCGGGTCGGCACTCGGCGTCGGGATGTAATCGCCTTGCCAGTCGCCCCGCCATCCGATGATCGACCACGGTCCGGGACCGAGGAAATCCTCCCGGCGCACTTCGGCAAAGGCCGTCTGGACGCGCGGGTCGGGGATCCCCGATGCGGCCACGATCTCCTTCGCATAAGCGCGCCGCACCAGGCCGAGTTCGGTTTCCCGATCCATTCGCCACCGCCTGCAATCCGGAAGCCTCGTACCGCAATGCGCGGCCCCGGCGGGTGATCGGACAACCCCCGGGTAAAATTTTTTTGGAGATCGCTGTCCCGATCCGCACCTCCCGCGCGCATATCGCGGCAGAATGCGATGCTCGACCTGATGCGTTCCGATATCGCCGCCGGCTCGGCCGAATCTTCGACCGAGACGGTCGCCCGCGCCCTCGCCGCGCTGACACCGTCCGATCTGGTGCGGCTGAAGCGCCTGGCTCAGCTCCGCGCGCGTCTGCTGCCGGGCCTCGAATGGGAAGAGCTGTTAAACGAGGCGCTGTTGCGCGCCCTCGACGGTTCGCGCCGCTGGCCTGAGGGCGTGCCACTTCTATCCTTCATCGCCGGCATCATGCGCAGCCTGCTCGACGGTCGGGCGCAGCAACGCCGGCGTCTCGCTGAGCGCGCGCTGGCAGTCTGTGAGACTTCCGTGACCGCGGCGCCGGACGCTCGGCTGCACGCGCGCCGGTGCCTGGCCGCCATCGCACACTTCTTTGCAAGCGATCCGGATGTGCTGGCGCTAATCGCCACATTGGCGCGGCAGCATCTGGGCGGTACCGGCCATCCCGCGCCGCAGCTCAGCCGGAAGCGCCGCGAGGCCGCGCGCAAGCGCCTCGCCCGCGCCATTCTCCGCGGCCACCTCGATGAGTTTCTCCCATGACCGATCCTCGCAATAGGTCCGACGCAACCGATCGTTGGCGCGCCACGATCGAAGCCCTGGAGGCGGTCGTGCTGGCGGCCCCTGACGAGCCCGCGATCGATCCCGCGGAAGCCGAAGAGGTCCGCCGCCTGGTGATGGTCCGAACTGCGCGGCGGAGGCGCAACACCCTCCCTGCGGCTTGGGCGCGGCGGCCCGGGATCCTGCCCCAAATCGTGCCCGACGCGGAACCCACATCCAAAGCGACAGGGCCGAACGAGCCGACGCCGCGCTCTCTCGACCGGCCGGTACCCCTTCCCCCGGCTTGGCACGAATGAGCCGATCGAGACGATCGATCGGTCTGATCGAACTGCGATCGAGGCGGTCGCGCGGAGTCTGACCCCAGATCGAGCGCGATTCCCGGCGGGCCGGATTAACTATCTCTTCGGCCGATTGTGATACCCGATCTCGATCTGGCAACCCCTTTCGAGGAAATCATGCGTCAAGCTTTGCTAGCCGCAACACTGGCAATCGTCGCGGCTCACCATGCTCAGGCCCGCCCCTTGAACAGCTTTATCGGCTCACAGAATCTCGGTGCCGGCGCTACTGTCTCAGTGGGTAACGGAGCAGCCTCGATCGACGGCCAGGCGATTATCAACTTCACCACAGGTGATTTTCCCCTATCCGGGGAACCGTTGTCGCCGTCGGGCTTCGTGATCGAGATTATCCCGCAGTATTTCTACGCCAGTGCGAACCTCCCTATTCCAGTCTGTTTCGCACAGGTAGTAGACTTGGGCAGCGGGCCATTCTCGACAACTCATCCTACCGTGGAAAATATCGTTTTCGTCGCCGGCGATGGTAACTGGCATGTGCAATTTTATCTGCGGCCGTTAGCGGCGCAAACTAACTATACGCTCAATTTCATGTGTCCCCCGAAAGATTAGCGGGTTACAACTTCCCCGAATCCTTCCCACGGCGAACTGAGGCGGCCCCCGGCCGCCTCTTTCTTCCTCTAGACTTAACTTCGCCGATTCGACCTGCGGTCCCGTAATTCGTGGAACAAGCTCGCCGGTCGGGCGCGGCAACGCCGGCGTCTCGCCGAGCGCGCGCTGACGGCCCGTGAGACTTCCGTGACCGCGGCCCCGGACGCTCGGCTGCACGCGCGCCAGTGCCCGACCACCATCGCGCAGTTCTTCGCCGGCTATCCGGGCGTGCTGGCGCTAATCGCCGGGTTGGCGCGGCGGTATCTGGGCGGGGCCGGCGATCCCGCCCCGCAGCTCAGCCGGAAGCGCCGCGAGGCCGGGACTCACGCCCAAAGCGACAGGGCCGGACGAGCCGGCGCCGCGCTCCCCCGGCCGGTGCTCCTTCTGCTGGCTGTCACGAGTGAGCCGATCAAGACGATCGACCGCTTGATACGCTGGTGGGGCGATTTAATTCTCTGTTCGGCCGATTTAAGTCCCTGTTAGGGTGATTTAATTCCCTCTTCGACTATCTAGGGAATTTGCTTCCTGACTCGATGTAAAACAATGGCTTACAAGCGAAGATCAAGTCCTGGACTAGGCCTAAATCGGGTTTTTGGCTGTATATTCCCGCCGAACACGGAAACCGCCGGCTCAGTACCCGAGATCCTGGAAGGTATGCGGCGCCGGGCTGACTACGACGTTACCCTGCGGCTCGACCTCGAGCACCGCGAGGCCGCGCTGCACGAGCCCGCTCGGGGCAAAACGGAACAGCCCGTCGACTCCGGTGAACCCGCTCGGGTTGAGGATCGCCTGTTGCGAGAACGGCTCCGCGCCGCCACCGCGCGCCAGAACTCCGGCGAGCGCTGCGGCGTCGTAGCCGAGCGATGCCAGGCGTGGCGGATCATGGCCGTAGACTTCCCGGAAGTGCTGCTCGAAGACCCGCCTCGCCTCGGGCGCCGCCGCGGCGAACCAGCCCCCGACGAGCGCCGGCTCATTGCCGATATCGGGCACGTCCCAGAGCCCGCTGCCGAGCAGCTGAACCGGCTTCGCGTCGATCTCCGCCTCTTTGATTTGGCGGGCGATCTGTTTGAGTCGCGTACCACCTTCGGGCAGCAGCAAGGCGTCGAACGAGGGCGCGGCCGCTGTGGCGGCATTGCCGGCGGAGTCGCTAGCCCCCGGCATCAGGCGCCGGACCGCCGGTGCGGTGTCATCGGCGCGCGGATCGTAGAACTCGACCCGCGTCGTCGTCGCACCGCTCGCCGAGGCAACGTCGCGCAGCGCGTCCGCCATCAGATGACCGTAGGGCGAATTGGGTGCCAGTGCTGCGAAACGGGCGAGGCCGCGGTCGCGCGCCTGGCCGACCTCGC
The DNA here is from genome assembly GCA_035634495.1 of Allostellaceae bacterium. Lineage (GTDB taxonomy): Bacteria > Pseudomonadota > Alphaproteobacteria > ATCC43930 > CGMCC-115725 > AP-15. The sequence continues at coordinate 7,062 of DASQCY010000436.1, read as the reverse complement.
GGACGACTTCCTGGCGTGGCAGAAAGCCCATCAGAAAGCTGTTGCCGCCGGCGAGCTCGGTCACGGTCGAAAAGGCGATGACATTCAGGTGGGCGTCGCGGGCCAGCGGCTTGACCGCTTCGACCTCGGCGGCGAGCAACGGCCCGAGGATCAGTCGCGCCCCGTCGGCGATCACTGCGCGCGCCGCCCTGGCCGCCCCCTCGGCGTTCCCGCCGGTGTCGCGGGGAACCAATGTCAGCCGATCGTCTGGTGCCTCGAACAGCGCCAGTTGGGCCGCGTCGAGGATTGCATGACCGAGCTCGGCATTGGCGCCCGACAGCGGAACGAGCAGCGCGACCTTGGCCGGCCCGGCCTCGGCTACAGGCGTCGCCCGCCCCGGCGCCCCGGGCGGCATCGGCGGCGGTACGCGCCCATAGGGTGGTTGCCGGACAGCGAGCGGCGCCGGTACCATCGACGGCGCGCAAGCGGCGAGCGCGCCAAGGGCGAGGACGACACAGGGTGAGGCGAACCGGGCGAGACACCGGCGCAGCAAGGGTAATCTCCGGCAGGAGCGGCAGCGGGTGCGGCGAGCCTAGCCTCCGCCCGGCTGCGAGTAAACCCGAGCCCTCTGCAATGCCCGAAGCTACGCTCGCACCGGGTCTCTATCTCGTGGCGACACCGATCGGCAATCTCGGCGATGTCACTTTGCGCGGGCTCGCGGTGCTGGGCGGTGTCGATCGGATCTTTTGCGAGGATACCCGGGTGACCGCACGGCTACTCGCTCGATATAACATCACCGCACCGCTAGACCTCTATCACGACCACAATGCCGAGCGGGCGCGGCCCGCCATACTCGCGGCACTTCGGGGCGGCAAAAGAGTGGCTCTGGTCTCCGATGCCGGGACGCCGCTCGTCTGCGACCCCGGTTACAAGCTCGTCCGGGCGGCAATCGCCGAAAATCTGCCGGTAACAGCAATCCCCGGCCCGTCCGCGGCGTTGACCGCGTTGATCCTCTCCGGCTTGCCCCCCGACGTGTTTCTCGTTGCCGGCTTTCTGCCGCCGCGCCGAGCGGCGCGCCGTCGCGCGCTCGAACGCTGGTCAGCTCTCGAAGCGACCTTGGTGTTCTTCGAAGGCGCCTCGCGGCTCGCCGGATGCCTCAGCGACATGGCCGAGCTCCTGGACAACCGACCCGCGGCCGTGGCGCGCGAGCTGACCAAGCTGCACGAAGAGATTCGGCGCGGGCGGCTCGCGGATCTCGCCGCCCATTACCGAGCCACGGGGCCACCGCGCGGCGAGGCGGTGATCGTCGTCGGTCCGCCCGAGCCGTCCGCACCCGATCATGCGGCGGTCGACAGCCGGTTGCGGGCCGCACTCGCCAACCTCGGCATGCGCGACGCCGCCGCAACGGTCGCCGCGGAGACCGGCCTGCCGCGCGGTGAGCTCTATCGTCGGGCCCTCGCCATCCGGAGCGAGCAAGGATGAGGCAAGTCAGGCGGAAGGGTGCGCTTCGCCGCCAACGTGCGCAGCGCCGCGGACAGGTGGCGGAGTGGCTCTGCCTCTGGCATTTGCGGCTGCGTGGCTGGCATATCCTGGCGCGCGATTGGCGTTGCCCGGCCGGCGAGATCGACATTTTGGCGCGCCGCGGCAAGGTGCTCGCGGTCATCGAGGTCAAGTCGCGGGGAGAGTTCGCCGCGGCGGCGACAGCTCTGGCGCCGCGCCAGCGACGGCGGATCGCCCGCGCCGCCGAAGCCTTCCTGCTCCAGCGGTCCGACCTCACCCGCCTCGACCTCCGATTCGACCTGATGCTGGTGGCGCCGCTTCGCCTGCCGCGCCATTGGCGTGGCGCATGGCGCGCCGACGACTAGTAAATCTCCCGGACTCGGCGGCCGGCGGGCATCGGGGCCCGCGCGGCGTTGGACGGGATCTGCATTTATCCGAAAATGACTCCGGGTGTCGTTTCTTAGCCGGGAGGCCGAGCATGTCGAGTTTCCGTCCGATCATTGGTGCTGTCCTGATTGCTGCCATGCCGATCGTCCTCGGCGGATGTCCGGCCGCCATCATCGCGGGCTTGGGCGCCGCCGGCGGGACCGGCTATGCCGCCAACCAAGAACGCGGGACCGGCGGCACCGTTGACGATCTCAAGATCAAGACGAATATTCAGAACGCATGGCTGCAGACGAACCCATTGATGCAAAGGGATCTCGACGTCACCGTCTATCAGGGGCGCACTTTGTTGACCGGTAACGCGCCGAACCCGGAGTTCAAGGCGCAGGCCAAAGAAGTGGCCAGCCGGACGCCGGGTGTAAAAGCCGTGTACGACGAGATCGAAGTCGCGCCCGACGAAGGCACGTGGGAGAGCGCGAAGGACACCTGGATCACGTCGCGGATACGTACCGAGCTCACTTTCAATCCGAATGTCCGCTCGGTCAACTACACGATCGAGACAGCGAACAAATCCGTCTATCTGATCGGCTCGGCGCGCTCCCAAGCCGAGCTCGACATTGCCACGACGGTGGCGAGAACGACGCCGGACGTGAAGCGCGTCGTCTCATATGTCGATATCCGGCCAGGAGTACCCGTTGCGGCCCAGAGCGCAGTGCCGCCGCCTTCGAGCGCGCCGGGCCCCGGGGCTCCATCCGCCGCGCCGGCGACCCCGGTCGAGGTCGAAAAGCTTTGACGGTGGAATGAACGAGCCGCCCGAAACCTCGGATCCCGAGACATGCGCGCGGTTTCTTCGCGAGCTCGGCGCTTCGGGCGAGCGCGTTCTACCTATCGCCGAGGCGGCGCTGGCGCTCGCCTCGTTCGAGCGCCCGCGGGTCGCTTTTAGGCGCTATCGCGATCATCTGCGGCTGCTCGCTCGCGATGTCGGTCGGCATCCCGGCGCTGCGGGCGACCTCGCCGCGCGTACTGGGGCGCTCAACGAGATCATCCTGTTGAAAAACGGCTACTCCGGCGACGAGCTGAGCTATGACGACCTGCAGAACGCCAACCTGATGCGGGTGGTCGACCGCCGCAAGGGTCTGCCGGTGGCGCTCGGCATCCTCTACATCCACGCGGCACGCGCCCAGGGATGGGATATCGCCGGGCTTGCTTTTCCCGGCCACTTTCTGGTCCGGCTGGCTGATGGCGCTGGGCGGGTAATCGTCGACCCTTTCCACGGCGGCAAAATATGCGGCGCGGCAGAGCTGCGCGAATTGCTAAAGGCCGCCGCCGGTCCGGAAAGCGAATTGTCGCCCGAGCACTACATGGCTGTTCCCGATCGCGACGTGCTGTTGCGCCTGCAGAATAATCTCAAGGCTCGCCTAGTACAGGCGCAGGACCACGAGCGGACGCTCAAAGTGATCGAGACGATGCTGATGCTGGCGCCCGATCTCGCCGAGTTGTGGCGCGAGGCCGGGATGCTGCACCGGCACCTCGGCAATATGCGTGCTGCCGGCGCGGCGCTCGAACAATATGTCGTACGCGCCCCTGACGGGTTAGCACGACATCAAGCGGCGGCTATCTTGCAGCAGCTGCGCACCCAATTGAATTAGTGCGCCGTCTGGCGGATCAGCGCCGCCCAGCGATCGAGGATCGGCAGGACCTCAGCAGCCGGCGCCGAAGGCAGCATCGTCACGACCCGAGCGACGCCCTGATCGCGATAGCGCTTTACCCGGTCGGGGTTCTCTGGCCCGCCAAAAATCGTGATCGGGATTGTCGCCGGATCGCGCCCTGCCTCGGTCGCCATCTGCCGGAACTGCGGCAGAAACTCGGTGACATCGGAATAGGTCGGCCGGCTAGCGTTCGGCACCCACCCGTCGCCATAGCGCACCGCCCGGCGGGCGCTGTGCGGGAAGGCACCTCCGACGATGACCGGCGGGCGCGGCTTCTGCACCGGCTTTGGCCAGGTTCGCATCTTCGGGACGTTGACGATCTCGCCGTCGTAATCGGGCTCGGCTTTGGTCCAGATCTCCGTCATCGCCTCGATCTGCTCGCGCATTTTCTTGAAGCGCGTTTTGAAGACGGTGCCGTGACTCTCGATCTCGTCCTGGTTCCAGCCGCCGCCGATGCCGAACAGAAACCGCCCGCCCGACACTTGGTCGATCGTCGCGACGAGCTTTGCCGTCTGGATCGTGTCGCGCTGGATCACAAGACAGACGCCGGTCGCAACCTTCAACGTCTTTGTCGCCATCGCGGCCGCCGTCAGGGTGACGAACGGGTCCATCACGTCATAGTACTGCTTGCCAAGTTGCCCGCCTCCCGCCGGCGGCGTCAGCCGCGAGCTCGGAATATGCGAATGCTCAGGCGCCCACACCGACTCGAAGCCGCGCGCCTCGAGCGCCTGGCCGAGGTCGGCCGGCGTCATCGAGTAGTCGGTGAAGAACATCGCCGCGCCAAAATCCATGTCTCGTCCTCCTCCATTTCGTGTTGCACAGAGCTTAGCCGCGATCCGGCGCGGGCTCTACGGAAAGGTTCCCCCAGCTCGTCGCGCGCTCGATGCGAATGACGATGACCGGGAGGCCGTGGAGCTCCATCCTGCGATATTGGGGGTAGCGCGACCGGAGCAATGTCTGCGCCCGGTGGTGCTCGGCGCCTTCGGCGAGGATCTCGGCGGGGCCGCGCAGCATGACCCAGCCGAGCCGGGTCCAGTCCTCGTCCCAGCGGTCGGCGACAAAGGCGGCGAGGGGATTTTCGGTGATATTTTTGAGGCGCCTCAGCGCCCACGGGTCGCCCTTCGGCTTTTGGTCGATCGTGATGTAGAGCGCCCCCTCGCTGACCACAAAGCAAACCGGCACGAGATGCGGGGTTGCCCGCGCATCGGCGGTCGCGAGATGACCGACCCGGCAATTGGCCAGAAAGCGGGCTTGCTGCTCCGAGAGCATGCCGGAGATCTTGCCTGACTTCAGCTACGCTGGCCAGATGCCCCAGACCGTGGCAAGCTCGGAACCTCCTCAAACCGACGAGGCCGGACATGAAGATCGAGCGCATAGACCATCTGAACCTGACCGTCGCCGATATCGACCGCAGCGTCGAGTTTTATAAGCGTGTGCTCGGCATGAAGACCGAGAGCATCGGCGAAGGACGTGCCGCACTCTATTTCGGCCAGCAGAAGATCCATCTCGATGCCGCGGGTGGTGCGATGGCGATGAGCGGCGAGAAACGGATGCCGGCGCATATCTGTTTTGTGACCGAGACGCCGATGGGCGAGGTCACAGCTCATCTCGAAAGCTGCGGCGTGCCGGTGCGGATGCAGGGACCGCGCGCCGGGGCGATCGGCACGATCCAATCGGTCTATATCGACGACCCCGATCAGAACTCGATCGAGATTTCGAGCTATTGAGCCGAGCATGATCGCGGACGCCCAGGGCCATCACCTCTCCGGGGCGACGGTCGAAGCCGCGACCACATACGACCAGGCGGTGCGGGCGTTCAACCTCGTCAGCGGCGACTCGCTCGGCCTGTTCGACAGGGCGATCGAGGCCGCACCGGACTTCGCGATGGCGTATCTCGGCAAAGCCTGGGTGTTCGCCCTCGCCAATGATCCCGGCCTGATTACCCAGGCCAAGACATTGGTCGAAACCGTCCGGCCCATGACGTTGAACGAGCGTGAGCAAGCCCACCTAGCGGCACTCACCCATTTGGCCCAAGGTGCCCGGGCCGCCGCCGTTGGGGTAATGGACCGGCACTTGATGCGCTACCCGTTCGACCTTGTGGCGCATCAGGGTGCCGCGGTGACCGACGGGTTCCTGGGACGCTTCCATTGGGTGCGGGATCGGTCGGCGCGGGCCCTGCCATTCTGGTCCAAAGAACAGCCGGGCTACGGCACCTTGCTCGCCATGCACGGCTTCGGGTTGGAGGAAGCCGGCGATTATACAAGGGCCGAGGACGAATCACGCGCCGCCGCTGAACTCGAGCCGCTGAGTTTCTGGCCGCATCACACGGTGGCACACGTGATGGAGATGACCGGGCGCCCGGAGGACGGGTTGGGTTGGATGACGGCGCGGGAGGCGCTGTGGTCGACGCCCGGCCACATCAACCAGGTCCATATCTGGTGGCACAAGGCGCTGTTTCACCTCGAACTCGGGCAATACGACGCCGCATTGGCGCTCTATGACGGGCCGATGCGCGCGACCCAACGCCCCGTCGCCCTCAGCCTGACCAACGCCACGGCGCTCTTGTGGCGCCTCGAGACGCTCGGTTGCGACACCGGCGACCGCTGGCCGGAGCAGGCCGATTTGTGGCAGGACCACGCCGACGGGAAATGCCTCGTGTTCACCGACATACACGCCGCGATGGCCGAGTTGCGGTCGGGCCGAGAGGCGTCGGTCGAGCGGCGGCTCGCAGCGATGCGTGAGACGGCCGCGAGCGCCGTCGAGGCGGCCGGTCTCTATCGCACGGTCGGCATTCCGGTGGTCGAGGGCCTCGCAGCGTTCCATCGCGGCGCCTACGACAAAGCGGTCGAGCTGCTGCTGCCGGTTCGCTTCGATCTATGGCAGATCGGCGGCAGCCACGCGCAACGCGACGTCGTCAACTGGACCCTGACCGAGGCGGCCGTGCGCGCCGGTCAGCGTGACGTCGCCCTGTCGCTGGCATATGAGCGTCTGGCGACCCGCCCGCGCAGCGCCCCAAACCGGCGCCTTCTCCGTCACGCCGAGGCCATCGCGGCCTGATCGCGCGTGGTTCCGGGCTCCGGCTCTGGTTGATCCTCGAGCTCGGATGATCGAAGATCGAAATGTCCTCCGGCACGGGGTCGATCATGGCGCATGAAATCCCGCAGTTCTCGAATATGGCACGCCAGAGCCGGGTGAAATTGCGAAGGTGATGGGAGACAAGCTGCGTTTCCACACTGATTCGTGGGACTTGTCCGTTGATCTCAGAGCCGGATTTTCCGACATCGTCGTGATCGACGCCCGCTCCCGCGATGCCTACGCCGCTGGCCACATTCCCGGCGCGGTCAGCTTCCCACATCGCGAGATGAGTGCCGAGACTACTACGCGGCTCGACCGCAGCAAGGTCTATGTCGTCTATTGCGACGGGATCGGTTGCAATGCATCGACCAAGGGCGCTCACAAGCTCGCTAGCCTCGGTTTTCGTGCCAAGGAA